>JAYVJI010000764.1:0-3110 GCA_043769435.1 Verrucomicrobiota bacterium | reverse complement strand
GGCATTCTGGGGACCACTCAGGGCCACCGTGAGCGGGGCGGGGGAGGAAGCGTCAGGGCCGTTTCCGGGACTGTTTATGCCGGCCACGGTCGTGATGGTTCCATCCCTCTCAATGCGCCGGATGGCGTGGGCATTTTTGTCTGCAATGTAGATCCGTCCGTAGAGATCCGCGTTGGCGCTGTGCGGCTCTGACAACTCCGCGGCTAGGGCCGAAAAACCATCAGCAAAGTTCCACTCGTTGGGATTATTGCTGCCATTTGCCTGTCCCGCCCCTCCGATCCAGGTCACGGTCGCATACTGCGCCAGTAACTGCTGCCACTCCCCGGGATTACCCGGCGGGTTCACATTCGCTGAGAGCCGACCGGCCAGACAGCTGAGGATGGAGATGACTCTGAAACAGCAAGACATGGTGCAGTTTATCAGGCTCGAGGAAGAATGACCACAACTATTTGGCCCGAATGGCCCGAATGTTACATCGGCAACTTTGGCTTGACAATTCTCAATTCCCTACTATTCCTATCTGTAATTAGGACATTCCAACAAAGCGATGGCATTTCAACTATCAGAACACCCGGATCTTGACGTTTCCACAAGGGCAGCTGCCTTTGAGGGCGCCTCGCTTGAGGATATATTGAGTTGGACGTGGGAGACCTTTGGAAAACGCGCGGCCATCGGCACCAGCTATCAGGGAAGCGGGCTCGTCATCATCGACCACGCGCGGAAGCTGGGGCTCGATTTCCCGGTATTCACGGTCGATACCGGCCTGCTTTTTCCCGAAACCTACGCGCTGAAGGAGCGACTGGAAGCGTTCTGGGGCATCCAGATCGAGGCCCTGAAGCCGGCCCAGACGGTCGCAGAACAGCGCGCGGCCTATGGCGTGGACATGTGGACAGACAATCCAGACACCTGCTGCACGCTGAGGAAGGTCCTGCCGCTCCAGTCCCACCTGTCCCATCTGGATGTATGGATCACGGGCCTGCGGCGAAACCAAAGTGACACCCGAGCAAAAACGGGGATTCTGGAGCTGTATGAGTTTGATAAGCTCCGCGAGCAGCACCTGCTGAAGCTCAACCCCATGGCCAACTGGAGCCGGGAGGGCGTCTGGGACTACATCCGTGCCCGCGGCATTCCGTATAATCCACTGCACGATCGCGGCTACCGGAGCATCGGCTGCTACCCCTGCACGAAGCTGGCCGGCGGGGAAAATGAACGCGCTGGACGATGGGAAGGATTCGACAAGACTGAGTGCGGCATCCATACCTTTCTGGGATCCAATATCTAACAAATCAAATGCCCGACCCATTACTCTCCACCGGGAACGTCCGGTTTTTACCCCGCAGTGCGCGCGAAGCACTGCTGGGCCAGCGCGGGTGCGTGATCTGGCTGTATGGATTGAGCGGCAGCGGCAAGAGCACTCTGGCCGCTGCGCTGGAACGCACGCTGCATGATGAGCGCCGCCTCACGTCACTGCTGGATGGTGACCTGCTGCGCACCGGGTTGAATCGCGGTCTGGGATTCAGTGATGAGGATCGCCGGGAAAATCTGCGTCGCGCGGCGGAAGTAGCGCGGCTCCTTGCCCACAGCGGCATCATGACTATTTGTTCGTTCATCACGCCCACCCGGGCATTCCGCAGCATGGCCCGGCAGATTGTGGGTGAAGAGGACTTCGTGGAAGTCTACGTGAAAGCCTCCTTTGAGACGTGCAGGAAAAGGGACGTGAAGGGCCTATACGCCAAGTCCGCTCTGGGTGACGTGAAACAATTCACCGGCCGGGACAGCGGGTTTGAGGAACCTCTGGAGGCCGACATCATTCTTGATACCGAAGCACACACAGAGGATGAATGCCTCCAGATGCTCACTGGGTATCTCAATGCCCGGGCGGGTGCTGCCGATCCTTCATGGCACATTTAGCCGCCAGCCAGACTGCCTGATTTACACCAACTAACTGTTATCGTGTCGTTTCACAAATACACCATCAGCCATCTCCAGCAGCTTGAGAGCGAGGCTGTATACGTCCTGCGGGAGACCGCCGCTCAGTTCCGTCATCCAGCCCTGCTATTCAGCGGAGGGAAGGACTCCATCGTAATGGCCTGGCTGGCCCGCAAAGCCTTCCATCCCGCGAAGATGCCCTTCACTCTGCTGCACGTGGATACAGGGCACAACTTTCCGGAGGCCATCACCTACCGGGACAAATTCGTAGACCTCCTCGGAGCCAACCTCGTCGTGGGACTGGTGGAGGAGAGCATCAGATCGGGCCGGGCCGTTGAGGAAAAGGGACCGCGCGCCAGCCGGAACAAGCTCCAGACCGTCACGCTGCTGGATTGCATCGCAGATGGTAAGTTTGATGCCTGTCTTGGTGGAGGAAGGCGCGACGAAGAAAAAGCCCGGGCCAAGGAGAGATTCTTCAGCCATCGGAATGATTTCGGTCAGTGGGATCCCAAAAACCAGCGGCCTGAACTCTGGAACCTTTTCAACGGAAGGATGAATGAAGGCGAGCACTTCCGTGTCTTCCCGCTATCCAACTGGACAGAAATGGACGTCTGGCAATACATCCGCCAAGAAAGCATCCCGCTGCCAAGTCTCTACTTCAGCCATCAGCGCCGGGTGTTCAAGCGCGACGGCTCGTGGCTTGATGCGGAGACCGGCTTCGCAAATCCGCAGACGGACGAGCCCATTCATGAAATGACCATCCGCTTCCGCACCGTGGGCGATGTCACCTGCACAGGAGCTGTGGAATCCACCGCTGCGACCCTAGACGACATCATCGCCGAGGTCGCCGCCGCCCGCCAGACCGAACGCGGTACCCGGGCGGATGACCAGCGCAGCGAGAGCGCCATGGAGGACCGCAAGAAGGAGGGATATTTCTAACAACAATGCGGCCATGGCGATCCGCTGCCTTTTCTGACAGGAAACGGTTCGCCAGGAACTGCGGCTGGACATTGAGGCACCTGCGTAATCCATACACCCTGCAGCCCGGCACCACAGCCCATCTACACTAACTACCATTCAATTTTTAAACCAAATGGATCTACTCCGCTTCACCACTGCCGGTTCCGTTGATGACGGAAAATCGACACTTATTGGCCGTCTGCTCTATGACTCCAAGTCCA
>JAYVJI010000763.1:0-1853 GCA_043769435.1 Verrucomicrobiota bacterium | reverse complement strand
CCCACTTTGCAAGCCCTGCCGGAGCCGGTAACACGGCCTCCAAGCTACTGGATCCTAACGTCAGATAGAGAGCTATTCTCTGCGGAGGATCCCGGGGCGGGGAGCGGCTAGGGGAATCAGCACCGGCTTCTGCGGAAATGCCAGGGCAGGCAGCAAAGCCATGACCGGGCCTGCTTCGGTCATAAAAAAGCTTTCCGGGACAGCTGGCAATGCGGCGCGCCATTCCATGAAGACAGCAGCCTGCAGCAGGGGCAGAGCGGCGATGCTGAATTCTGCTGCACAGATGCCGAGGACTGTCATCATATGTCCCTGGGCCTTTCCATCCGCCACCGCAGTCCCCAGCGCCTTGAGTGTCGGCAGGTGCCTAGCTCCGCAGCGGGCTGCGAGCAGGGCTCTGCCGGCAGCGATGCTCCGCCCCGCATCCAGCAGCGCAGCATCCGCCTTGATCAGTGCAGCAGAATCACCGCTGCGGGCCAGTCCTGCGCAGGCCAGCAGGTGCGGCGCCTGGCGTCCTATGAACTCCCCCCTGCCCCACTTCTGAAATCCCTCAGCGCCTCCTTTTCCGCTAAATGTCACCGGCCCTTTCCAGTCCCACCCGGCCAGCAAAATCCTCCGGACGCGGCGGATTTCGTCGAAGTCAGCGGAAACCGGAATAAAGGCCATGGGATCAGTCTGCGGCTCCTTCCAGTGCGGCGAGCGCTGCCTTCAGCCGCACCGCTGCGGCATCAAGGTCCGCAGGGAGTGCTTTGCTGTCCTGACGGCTGAAATCCATGTCGGCAATGACATCAACAGGCACGAGGTGGAGGTGAACATGCGGCACTTCCAGCCCGGCGATCATCAAGCCCACCCTGCGGCAGGGGAACGCAGCCTGGATCGCACACGCCACCTTCTGTCCGGTCCACATCAAGTGGGCCGCCACATCCCCGGGGAGGTCCGGCCAGTGGTCCACCTCCATGCGCGGAATGAGCAGGGTATGCCCCGGCCGGATAGGGGCTATGGTCAGCAGGGCGACGCAGCACTCATCCTCCCAGACCAACCGTCCGGGCAGCTCGCCATTCATGATCCGGGTGAATAGTGTAGCCATACTTGTGGTGTTAGCGCTTCTTGTGCTTCTCGCCGTTTTCCTTTACATAACTATGGCTGCGGACATTGATGCCCCGCTTTTCAAACCAGTCTTTGGAATGGTACCCCTGGGGCAGGTTGTCGCGCCCGGTCGTCAGCTTGATACGGTTGCCGCCGCCTGAATTCCGGTCCCGGTCCCGGTCCCGGTCACTACGGTCATCCCGATCACGGTTGCGGGGCGGGACGTAGGAATGGCTGGCGTGGGACGCACGGCAGCTACAGGGATTATGACCACAAACGCGGCACACGCTCACCCTGTGGGAATAGCCGCTTCCATAATAGCCCCCGCCTCCGTAATAGCTGTTGCCTCCGTAGTAGGGCCGGGAGTACGAGGGAGAAGTGGAATAGAAGGGGGAATCATTGTAGCTGTCATTGTAGCTGCCGCCATTATATCCATAGGGATCCATGCTGACGCATGAGGGCAGCGCGATGACGGTGCAAAGAATCAGTAAGAGACGAAGCAAGTTTTTCATAGTGTCCTATAAAACGGAGAGGAACTCATGTTATTCAAAATTAAAAAGTAAGCACAAAAAGAACCGGGTGATTCAGGGATGGGTGCCCGGTGCGGCAGGGGCGCAGGAAACTTCCGCCACGGTGCCGCCAGCATACCTTGCGCCGAAGCGGTGGCTGACTTCTATATCCGGAAAAAAGAATTGTTCATGAGCGCGGCGCTCCATTTTCTCCTGAAGCCGCTGAAAGAGGTAGAGCAGGAGCGAACCTAACGCCATGGC
>JAYVJI010000762.1:0-4064 GCA_043769435.1 Verrucomicrobiota bacterium | reverse complement strand
CGCGTTTCCCCGGCGGCGCTGCGATCCCTCCGGGATCGAATGATGCGCGGGACGGCATTCCGGGGGTGTCGCTCGTGCCTCGCTCAACCCCCGGCTAATAGCTGGCATCCCTCCGGGATGGCTGGTGTTACCGGCGAGAACGATGCGGGCGCTGCGGACGAGCCGAAGGGATTCGAAACAATCTGCCGACGCATTGTCGGCTTCTCGGGGATTCGGAGCAAATCAGCCTAAAAACCGGAGAAGAAATTCGAAAGCAGAAGGGCTCCGGTAGCCGCTTCAGCGGCAAGATTCCGACCGCTCCGCAGTTCACCATTTGATTTGAGGGCTGCCGCACGGAGGTTTATTTAACCAAATAATGGCGGAGCAAGGTGGCGAAAATTTTCAATTCAACTTTCATTTCTAGGCTAAATTCCATGCCTATGTCCTGTTCCGAAATATAAGGGAGAATAAACAGCCTTTTTTAGCCACTTTTGCACACCCCAGTCAATTACACACTGCATACACCCGGTCGGCATCGGTCGGCATCTGTTGCTTCTTTAAAGCGGAGCACCGCGTCGTCAGCATGTGCAATGTGCATCATGCCTTGAACGCGGATTTGCAATCTTGGAATAGTTCGCCAGAGTGCGCCGGAATTTTACTCATCCCGCACCTCATCCCGCACCTCATCATGAACCGCTTACTATTTCCTGTCTTGCTCCTTTCTATACTACCGACGGCATGTTTTGCAGCGCCCGCTGCCAGCGCCGCGGCCATTGACTGGCCCTCTTATCGTGGCCCCAACGGGAACGGGGTGACCGCCGCAGTGCTGGGCAAGCCGTGGGATAAGTCTGGACCTGTCCAGGCATGGAAGCAGCCAGCCACGGCGGGATTCAGCAGTATCGCGGTGGGTGGCGGAATAGCGGCCACCTTGATGACGCGGGATCATGAAGGCAGCCCCTTGGAGCACGCTGTGGCTTGGGATGCGGCCACCGGGAAGGAGCTTTGGGCCACGCCGCTCATGGTCGCCAAGTATCAGGGTGGAGGTGACGACGGGACAGGCGACAACAAGGGCGGCGACGGGCCGCGCAGCACCCCCGCGTTTGCCAAGGGCAAGGTCTACGCTTACGGCGCTTCGCTTGATCTGTATTGCTTTGATGCGAAGACAGGCCGGGTAGTCTGGAAAAAGGACATCGCCAAAGAGTATGGCGGCAAGAACATTTCCTGGCAGAATGCCACCAGCCCGCTGATTGAGGGAGGAAATGTGATAGTGAGTGGCGGTGGAAAAGGGGCGGCATTCATGGCCTTTGATGCTGGTAATGGTTCGCTGCGCTGGAAAGCTGAGGATGACACCATCACCCACGCGACGCCCGTGGCGGCAGACCTGCTGGGTACGCGGCAGGTCATTTTTTTTACCAAATCCGGACTCGTGGGGGTGACCCCCGACAAAGGCAAGGTCCTCTGGCGACAGGAATTCAAATTCAATGTCAGCACGGCCGCCTCCCCGGTTGTATTTGAGGATGTGGTCTACTGCTCGGCCGGCTACGGCGTGGGCGGCGGTGCCTATCAAGTCGCAAAATCCGGGAATGAGTGGTCCAGCAAAGAACTCTGGCGCAAGGAAGGCAATGACGTCGCCAACCACTGGAGCACCCCGGTCATGCGCGGCGGCCTGCTCTACGGGATGTTTCAGTTCAAGGAATACGGGCGGGGGGCGGTGAAGTGCGTGGACATCCGCACCGGTGACGTCAAGTGGACGAAGGAGGGCTTTGGCCCGGGAAATGTCATCCTTTCTGGCGACAAGCTTCTGGCCCTTTCCGACAAAGGAGAACTCGTCATGATCGCTGCTGATCCCTCAGGATACCAAGAACTGGCACGCGCTGACGTCCTCGAAGGAAAATGCTGGTCCACCCCTACTCTCGCAGGCGGGCTGATTTTCGCCCGGAGCACTAAGGAAGCGGGCGCATTCAAAATTTCCAATTAACGTAGTGACTGAGGACGCGCCCGGGTGCGGACCGGCTTGACTCGCACTTACTATAAATCAGATTTGCGAAAACCTTACGTTTCCGCGTAGGCCAGCAATAATTGCTTGCCAATTTTCATTATTCATCCATCCTTACACAAGGTTCATCCGTTTCAACCAGCCACTAACATTTTTATCAAAATGAATATATCTTATCTTCTTATTGCTTCCCTCGGCATGGCCGCAGCGGCTCAAGCAGCATCCGTCAGCATCGTGAATCCGGGATTCGAATCGGATGCGGCAGCCGTGGCAGCCGGTGGCGGCTGGGCGGATGCGGTACCGAGCGGATGGGCTGATCCCAATGGAGCATCCAACGGTAATTTCATGGAGCAGATTGGTGGGTTCGCAGCCGATGGAATAATCCATCTCGGTTTTGATGCGTCATCCGATAGTGGATTAGGCTTGGTTTACCAAAACCTGAGCACTGCATGGGCTCCTAACACACGCTACACGCTCACGCTGGGAGTGGGTAACCGGAGCGGGTGGGGTGCGGGCGCAGGCCGTTTTGGTTTTGGTTCCAGCACAGATCTGCCGACTGGCTCGGTCCTCTACACACCAACTGTCTTTTTTTCCGATGTCGACACTTCGGTGACACCGGCGCCGGGAGATGGATTGTTCAGTGACCTCACGGTGACCTTCACCACGGGAAGCACAGCACCCACTGGAAACATCCAAATCACCACCCAGCGCACAGGGGGGGCTAACCGCCTGCATGTGGATAACTACCGCCTAGATGCCACGCCGGTGCCTGAGGCTTCCGGCGCAGTGTTCGGTCTTGCTGCCCTCGGGTTGCTGACGCTCCGCCGCCGCCGCTGAGCCGCGCCTCCCGGAATGGAGTTGCCTCACAGAGCATTTATCTGCGTCCGACCGGCTCTCCGAGCCGGTCGGATCATTTTTGCCCTGTGGGGAATCCTCAGTGCGCTTACCGGAAACCTGACATCGCATGGGGCGGAACCGGCATCCGTGATTCCCGATCCCACAGCTGATGGCTGGAATTCTGAATCCTATGCGGAGGCTACTCAGGCCGTCTTGAAGCGCTTGTTAGCTCCCCTGGCAGAGGGATCGGCGATCGAGGAATTGAAAGGGACCTTCGCGGTGTATCCGGAGGTGAAGGAGATTTCCACGACTCCTACGGTTACCGTTTCCCGGGGGGTGAATGTTTCGGCGGCCAAAGCCCACCCCACGCTGGATGCTGCGCTTCGGCCAGTGGTGGCTGGGTTTGATGCCGGCGCGCCTCTTCACCTGAAAGTGAAAACCACCGGGGTCAAACTGGACGCGGAGCCCCGGACCACGCATCTACTCCATCTGGATGGCCCGGCTGCCGGTGGCCGGAGAGAGATAAACGCCACGTTGACAGCCGGGTGGGGCAAGGATGCGGAGGGCGGACCTCTGCTGCTGTCCCTCACGTGTGGAGGCTGGGAAGATGTGCGCAGTCCCGCAGCAAAGGCGTGGTTCAGTGATCAGACGGCGAATGTCCTTAAAACGGCTCCTGACGCCGCCCGGCAACTGGCAGCGGGCATTCCCCATTGGCGGCTGCGTCTTCAGCAATCTCTCCCGTTGTTCAAATTCGGGCACCATGGGATCGCCATGGCCGACGTGAATGGGGACGGGCAGGATGACCTTTACGTGTGTCAGCCCGGGGGCTTGCCTAACAGGTTATTCCTGCACCGGCCTGATGATACTCTAGAGGAGGCCTCCGCAGCCTATGGCTTGGATTTGCTGGATTCCACCACTTGCGCGCTTTTTGCAGACTTCGACAATGATGGTGATCCGGACCTAGTGGTGGCCACCAGTGGGCCGCTGGTTTTCTTTGAAAATGACGGTGGCAAGCGATTTACGATGCGGCTCCGGCTGCGTCCGGTCATGAATGTCTATGGACTGGCGGCAGCGGACTATGATCTGGATGGGGATCTGGATCTCTACGCGGTGCGCTACTATCCCAGCAAGGATGAGGGAGGAGAACTGGCGGTGCCCATGCCGCAGTTCGACGCTAACAATGGCGGACCGAATTTTCTGATCCGCAATGACGGCTCCGCTGGCGGCGAGGGGTGGCGGGTATTTTCAGATG
>JAYVJI010000761.1:0-7252 GCA_043769435.1 Verrucomicrobiota bacterium | reverse complement strand
TGCCGGTGCCACCACACGGTGCGGGCGTCCATGTCGCAAGCGTTGTAGTCCAGCGCTACCTTTTCCGTGTGCCCGGGAGTAGGAGGGTAGCCCGCCGGCTGGCGCTGGAGGCGGGGGATGGAGGGCAGATCTGCATCCGGCCCGAGCGCGGGCGGAGGCAGGGTGCCGGTGCCCACCACGTCCTCCCTCAGGATAAAGGTGTAGGTATTCACGGCGCTGGGCAAGCAGTCCGGGGCCTGGCAGCGGGTGCGCAGGGTAGTGCTGTGAGTCAGCGGCATAGGCTCCGGCCCGGCCGCATAGGACCAGCCGGTGGGCACTGCGGCATTCAGCGTGTAGACCACCTCCGTATCCAGCCCCGGCTGGCCCCAGCCGCCCTGGGGGCTGACCACTAGGTAAAAGGGCCCCTCTACGGCAGTGAGAATGGCCCCGCCGCGCTGCGGCACTGGCGCCGAGCCTGGCTGCCCGGGTAGGCCGCGCCAGAGCTGCGCCTCCGGCGGGGCGGTGGTGGCGCGGTAGCCCCGGCTGGTATTCCCCGCTCCGGGTGTGCTCTGTGTGAAGAAGCCCCACTGCGGCGTCCCCAGGCTGTCCACATAGTAGCCCCATGACCAGTCGTCCCCCACAGCCTTGTCCACCAGCGTGTATGAGAAGGCCACCGCACCGGACGGGTCCGTGAGCCTGAGCGTCTCCCCGTAGGACAGCGCGAAGTTCGTGTGCAGCGGTTTGACATATTCGGGGAAGCCACCCGGAGCCCAAACGATCATGTATTCCCCCGGAGCCATAGTCACAGAGGGGAATGTCCACTTCAGAAGGTTGGAGTTGTCGCTGAGGTGCCAGCCCTGGAGATTGATGGTGGCGCTGGTGGCGGGGTTGTGGATTTCGATCCAGTCTTCAAATTTGCCATGGTTGTCCGCAATGGTGTGGCTATTCTGGATGCAGACCTCTGTGATGATGGGAGTGGCGAGGGCGGCATTGCTGTAGGGGCCGCCGGGGGCGGGGTGGTATTGGAAGACATTGGTGCAGCCATCCGGCAGGGCGTGGTAGCCAAAGGAGGGGTGGGGCCGGCCGCGGAAGAGCTGATGGCTGGTCTGCACGCGCGGGGACCACAGCTCCGTCTGCGGGTCCGGGGCCACCGGCGGGCGGTGCAGCAGGCGGGCCAGCACGGCGCGCTGGCTCAGAATGGCTTCCACCTCCTCTAGGCCAGCGGCGGTGAAGGGCAACCCGCCCGGCGGGAGGGTCTCCCCGGGACCAGGGGCCACCAACGGCCACCCGGCAATGCCTGCGGGCAGTCGCTGGGAGTCGAAGACAATTGCCTGAAAGCGAGCCCGCCGCCCGCCGACGAAGCGATTGGGCGCGTCCCAGTAATGAGCCCCGTTTGGCAGGAAGCCGGCGGGATCCCCTGGCAGGCGGAGGTCGTAGTCCCTCGCGACGGCCCGCTGCGGCGCGCCGTCGGTGGACGTCCACGAGAGGAGCGCCGGGTGCGGCCCCAGCCCTCCCGTATTTGGCTGCAGGGGATAAATGATAAAACTAAAAAGCCGGGCGGGCCGCAGCTGCGGGCGCAGGAACGCATCAATGATCCGGCCCTGGCCTGCCAGGAGATCTGCCCGCAAGTCTGCCTCCTGCGCGAGGGAAAGCCATGCCGGGCGCACATTGGGCGGGGCCACCGCCCTAGGCGTGGTCATGGCTATTTCCAGCTTATAGTTCAGGCCGGCATCATTCAATGCGGTGATGGAGCCCGTATCTGTGGGAAAAAACAGCCCAGGCACCACCCCGCCACCACCGGGCGGGTGCGCCAGGCCGTCACCTGTGAGATTTATGGCAGGGGCACTCCACAGCCAGGGAGCGCCGCTGCCTGACCGGGGTGGAAAACCGCCATCCACCATCTGGAAGTAAGTGCCCCCGCCATGCAGAGGGGAAGCGGTCACGGTCACTAGGTAGGCCATAGGTAGTACGGACTGGGATAGCGGCGGGTCCGGCGGTGCCGCTTGGTATTCCGTCAGACCCTCAGCACTCAGCAGTTCCCATGGCAGTGAGGCCCAGTTGCGGCCGTCCACGCTGCGCTGGACTTGGCAGCCCCAACTGTTCGTATAGAGGGCGGACTGATTTGTGTTCAGCGGATCCTCCAGCATAAGGCAGATACCATCCAATGGATTGCTCCGCAGCCGCAGGGCTGGCGTCTGGGCATTGGCCGCCGCAGCTGTAATGAGAAACAAAAGCCCAAGACGGAAAGCAGGGGTAAGGCGGAACATACAGTCGGTCAGTCGGTGGCTTTGTAACATGTAAATGAGTTACTCAGGCGCGCGACCCGGCGCAATAGCGCGTTTGCGGCGTAGCTGGCGTAGCTCAAATCGCCATACCACTCGGGAGTGCCTCAGCTCAGATGCGCGGTGAGAAAATTCCCAATCAAACGCAGGCCGTTTCCTGGCTTTTCTTTGGATGAAACTAATTCCATGTCGATTTCAAAAGTGGGCATACTCTCTTCTTATCCGGAGTGGTAGCTGAACCCCTGAGGGGTTCGCCAATCCGCGGTGGTTGCGCGCTCAGAGCTTGGGCCTACCCCTCCGGGGTAAAGAGTGCCGCTGCCGCTATACACTTTTGAAGGCGAAGTGGAACCAGCAATATAGCAATAAAGTAATCGGAAGGGCATGACCGCGCTTGCATTCCGCAATCCCCGGCCCACACGCTTAGTTCAGCCCACGGCATGGAATGCGGTGAAAACCCGCAACAGTGTGCGCTGCTGTAACCGGATACAACTCTCCAACTAAGCCAATCTCCCACCCGGAGGTGAAGGCGGAGGGAAGGATGCACGGCGAGCCATTTCCACCGGAATCATTTCCACCGGGAATGGGCCGCCGCGCGGAAGCCGGGAGTCAGAATACTTGCCGTGTGTCGCTGCCTCCGCGATCTTACTTCCTTTTGCCTGCACTGATGCTCAGCGCGGGAATCAGGAGGCCGGATCTCACTTATCGACACCAATAAGCTAACTGAATACCATGAACATAAAATCCGCCGGCCTGACCGGTCCACTGGGGGCGTGTGCCCTCATCCTCCTCAATGCAGCCGGAGCCAGGGCCGCTATCTCATTCACTGACATCACGCACTGGGCAGGTATTCCAGACGGCCCGGGCATACGCCGGGCCGCCATGGTCATAGACTGGCGTGATGGCCAGCCGCCCCTCGTCTGGGGCTATCGATGGGGCAGCGAACGCCGCACCGGAGCGGACATGCTGGCCGCCGTTCTGGGATCGGATGGCGCCCTTGCAGTTGATGACATTGGGTTTCCTAACACTTTTTCCTATGGCCCGCGAACCCGGTCCTTCAGTGATAATGGCACACCGGCATATTACCTAGATGACCGCTATTGGGGATATTCTGTAAACAACGATGTGTATAATCACCCAACCAATTTTTTACTGAACTCACACATTGTGCCGCCTTCGCTGGTCGTAGTACCGCTGGGAAACCCCTATGCCGGGGCCACCTGGACCGAGAGCAACACAGGCGTGGCGGGACGGGAGCTGGCCGACGGTTCATGGGACGGCTGGGCCTACGGTCCTTACGGCACCGTCCCTCAGGAACCGGTTCCAGTCCCCGAGCCCGGCGGCCTGCTTGCCGCTGTGGGAGCCGCAGTTTTTTTATCACGGCGACGCCGCGCCGTGGCCGCCGCTTCCCTTTTCATGACCGCCTCCGTTCATGCCTCCGGGCCATACTCCGGAGGCCCGGAAGACGCAGGCAGTGATGCCGTCCCCGCCTCCAGCATGGCTATCCGCAGCTGGGCCAGAGCAGTCACGGCATTCACCGCCGGCCCTCAAAAACTGGGGGCCACATCTGCCCTCGCGAACTACGGAACCGACGCCTCAGTCCTAGGCCCGGCGAATGCCACAGGCGACGACAGCGACTACCTCGACCTGATGCCAGACGCCCCCACCGTAGTGCGCAGCCTAGGAGACGGCGGGCGCATCACCCTGCGCTTTGAACCAGCCATCGCAGACGCTTCCGGTATGGACTTTGCGGTTTTCGAAAACGGGTTTGGCTCAGATCCCGTTTTTGCGGAACTGGCCTTCGTGGAGGTCAGCTCCGACGGTGTGAACTTTACGCGCTTCCCCGCAGTTTCCTGCACGCAGACCGCCACGCAAAACGGCACCTTCAGCACCCTGTCGCCGGTTGATCTGAAGAACCTTGCCGGTAAGTATCCCGCATCGTGGGGCACCCCTTTCGACCTGGCAGAACTCACGGGCACACCCGGCTTGAATACCCAGCGGATCACACATGTCAGGATCATCGATGTCGTAGGCTCCATCACCCCTGGTACTGGCTCCACGGACTCCCATGGCAGACTGATCAATGACCCGTGGCCCACCCAGTTTGTCACCTGCGGATTTGATCTGGATGCCGTGGGCGTCCTGCATCAGGCTGCTGATCCATGGCTCGCATGGGCCACAGCTAACTTCACTGCGCCGGAGTTGCAGGATGCAGCGATCTCCGGTCCAGATGCCGACCCTGACAAAGATGGACGGACAAATCTCATGGAATACGCCACCGGCGGCCAGCCAAAAATGCGCGACGCTGCCGCGCTGCGGATCCGCATGGCCTCAGGCGGACCGGAGGTTTTCCTAACCACTCCTCCTGCCAGCGACGCCATCCTGCGCGTGCAGCGCTCCAGCAAGCTGACGGGCTGGGAAACCATGGCGCAAAGCCAGGGTGGCAGCCCGTTCTCCTTCCCGGCCCAGCCAGCACCCGGCATCTCCGTGACCGCAGGCACCACCACCCTGCGCCCGGCGGTGAGCACTGCTGCATACTTCCGGCTTCAGGTCGCCAGGCCTTGAGGGACGCCCCCGCCATGTTTCCTGCCACCGTCCTGATCCGGCTGATACGGCGCGGTTTCACACTGATGGAGTTGCTCATCTGCGTGGCTATCATCAGCCTCCTCAGTGTGGGCGCGGCTGCCCTCTACCAATCGATGCGGATGCGCGCCGGGGCCGTTGTTTCCACTAAAAACCTGAAATCGCTGGTCCATGCCAACCTTTGCTACGCACTGGACAATGGGGGAGCGTTTTGTCCCGCCCAAGACCGGCGGAATCTCAAACGCTGGCATGGCGGGCGAAAAGGAAAGAGCGATCCCTTCGATCCAGCGCTGGGATTTCTCTCGCCCTACTTTGGCAAGGATGAAGCCGCAGGGCGCTGCCCACTCATGAAAAAAGTGCTCACTGGCAAAGACTCCTTTGAGTCCAATGCCGGCGGCTACGGCTATAACGCGGCCTACATCGGCGGGCAGCCAGGTGACCCATGGAAAACCGCACGCCTCACGGACATCGAGTATCCAGGCAGAGTCATCATGTTTGCCACTACCGGACTGAGCCGCAAAAAAGGCATGCAGGAATACCCCTACACAGAGCCCTTTTTCTGGCCGCTGGGCGACGGGGGCAATGGTGGCCCGCTCCAGCCCAGCACCCAGTTCCGCGCCGGAGGCAAAGCCATCGTCGGCTGGTGTGACGGAACAGTGACCATGGAAGGGCACGGCAACTTCACCGGCCCTAACTTTTATGGCGGCAACAACGAGCGCGACCAGTGCGGCTGGTTCGGCCCGCAAGAAGCCAACGGGTATTGGAACCCAGGCTCCCCGGCAGCCCTCGGCGTACAGTCATCACGTTGATCTGAAGGGCGGGCGCTGTGTGTTTGGAAATCCCCGTGGCTCGTCACGGAGCGACGTGCCACAGCACAGGCGGAGACCCCACGTTGGCTCCACCCCGGCCTTAGCCAGCAAAAGGCAGGAGCCTAGAAAGGAGCAAGGTGGTGAGCAGTCCGATGATGGACAGCACGGTGAGCAATACTGTCCAAGTGCGGAGTGTCTCCCTCTCTGTGAATCCACTGAGGCGGCTGACCACCCAGAAGCCGCTGTCATTCATCCATGAGCAACCGTAGGCACCGAATCCGATAGCAAGGAAAACATACATGGGATGGTAGGCCAGCGACATTCCAGACATCAGCGGATAGATCATGGCTGATGTGGCCTGCATGGCGACCGTGGCGCTGCCCTGGGCGATGCGGAGCACAAGGGCGGCACACCATGAGAGGAGCAGCAGATCTATAGAACTACCGGAGGCAGCTTCTTTGATGGCATTTCCCACTCCCGCGTTCTTCAGCATGAGGCCAAAGGCTCCGCCGGCTGCGGTGATGAGGATGATCACGCCCGCCGTTTCCAGCGGCGGGCCCATCATGTCGCTTATCTTCGCCATGGTCAGGCCCCGCTGCCGGACCAGCAACACAAGGCTGAGAAGGGCTCCCACCATCAGCGCGATGTTCTTGTTCCCGATAAACTCCGCCGCATAATAAAACTGCCGGAACCAGTCGGCCTCGCCTCCGCCGGCGGCGGCAGCAAAGGAGGCCCAGCCGCGTCCTTCCCGCACGGCGATGCGGATGAACTCACACACAGAGGCCATGGATATAAGCAGAATGGGCAAGACCACCGGAGTGATGGCGGCGATGAACGAGGGGAGTTCGCTCTCCGGTTTTTCAGCTAGAGTGCGCAGACTGGCCAGCGGAGCGTTCGCCGTCTCCCGCAGCGGAATATCATTCCTTTTTCCCAGCCAGCGAATGACAAACCACCCAAGGCTAACCGGGACCAGCCCCACAAGAATGCCTGCAAAGAGCGAGGCTCCAGTATCAAGGTGCAGGTTTTCCACGACCAGTTGAGGACCGGGATGAGGGACGGTCATGCTGTGGGTCGTGACCCCGGCAGCGCACACCGCCATCACATAAGCACTGAAGTTCCCACCGGTCCGCATGGCCAAGGTCATGGCGATGGGCGCCATAAGCATGAACATCGTATCAAAGAATATAGGAATGCTTAAAAAATAAGTAGCCGCGAGAAGCGCCAGCACAGCATGCTTTGGCCCCGTAAGGGCCAGAAAACGACGCACCACCTTGTCGGCAGCACCGCTCTGCATCATGCACATACCGATGAGTGTGGCCATGCCGACGACGATACAAAGCTTCCCCGCTGTGGAGCCAAACTCCTCCGAAACCAGTTCCACTGCACGGAGGAATTTTCCTTTTCCGGGATTCTTGGGGTCGCCGGGAAGCGATCCCGCCAGAGCACCAGCCAGAAGCGCTGCGAGGATCAGTGCCAGGAAAGCATGGAGCCGCAGCCGGGAGATGGCTATGATGACGAAGGCCACTGAAATGGCAAGCACGGCAAAGGGCCAGTAACGGTGATCGGTGATGGAGGCAGCCAAAAGCATGGCTTGCCATGGAG
>JAYVJI010000760.1:0-3962 GCA_043769435.1 Verrucomicrobiota bacterium | reverse complement strand
AATGAGTTCGGGCTCACGGTCATATCAACCACCGCTCCGGCACGGGAATCTATTCTCCACACCGTAGACACAGGTGCCTTCTACAGCAGCGCCAGCGGTTCGCTCTCCTCAATCGGGCTCATGAATGTCTCGACGGGCCTCTCCGGAACTGCCATCGCATCAACTCCCTCCACTTCCTTCTATGACATGGCCGGCGGAAGCAACGCGCCAGCTTCAGTGACGGTGAATACTACCTTCTACGCCATTGATGGCAGCGCTGACATCTACATGGTGGACCCGGACACAGGCCGTAACAGCCTCCTCACCACCAGCACTCTGGTTACCAGCATCGGGGCTATTTCCACGGACTCTACCGGAACCAAAATCTATTACATCCAGAATGGAGCGCCATACAAGCTGGCTCTCTATGACCGGACTGCCAACACGCACACCTCGCTCAATGACCTGCAAACTGCGGGTGGATTCAGCTGGGCGATGAATACGCAGCCAAAGAGTATGACGTGGTATAACAACCACCTCTACCTTATTCCCGATAACACGGATTGGCTTGGTAAGGTGGAGTTAACCCCTGCGGGACTGTGGCATGATTCCACCTATGTGGGAAATCTTGCTGATCTCGGTTATGCCGACCACGGCGATATACTCGCCGACAACACAGGATGGCTCTATGTCGCCAGCAATACCCGGTTTGGCCGCTTTAATCTGCACAGCCTGAGTTCGGTTCAGACCATTGCCGTGGATCCTGCCAGCCATTGGACCGGGCTTATGATGGGGACAGACGGGACCACGTTCTACGGAGTCAGCGCGGCGAATTCTGATAGACTGCAGATCATTGATAAAGTGACGGGTGCCGCCAGCGGCTCCCCCGTGTTGTTTAGTCCTGCGAGAGCTTTCACTGACTTGGCCGCTCCGCAGCAGCCTGTTCCCTATCAGCCCATCGGTCAGCGCTACATGATCACAACAGACTGCTGGACGATCCACCAGATGAATCTGGACACAGGCGAGGATCTGCAGATCACCTCCACCCTCACTATACAACCAACCGGGGTGGCGCACTCATGGACTGACGGCATCGTGTATACGATAGGCTATGACCCTTCAGACTCAGGGGTGAAGGTCTACCTGGAGGGCTATAACCTCCAGACGGGATTCAACACCCGCATCGGCAGTCTTCAGGCCGCCCACATAGTCTACAAGCCAACGGTGTACCCCAGGGCCCTCGTCTTCGCCAGCGGCAAGCTCTACTACATCCATCCGAATACAGACGACCTCGTGGAAATCACGCTGGATGCAGCCAAGACGTCTATCGTCAGCAGCACCAAGGTGGCAGACATCAACGGAAATGTCAGCCTGGGAGCTGTTTCTGCGCTGACCTTTGACCCCAATGGCAAGCTCTACATCTCAAGCTCCAATGTACACCTCCTAGCCACCTATAACTTCCCGACCCAAAGTGGTTATACCGTGCTGAAAAATACCGCTTCAGCGAAATACGGTTCGCTTACTTTCTCCGACGCGGGCGTGCTCCACGGCGTCTATGATACCCAAACCGATCAATTGCGCACCTTTAACGGCGCGCCATGGAATTCCACGCTGAAGAACACCGTCTGGACTCCCAAGCTCGACATCTCAGGCCTCAACAGCGACAACTTCTCTTTTGAAAGCAAGCCGTTGTGGTCGATTTCGAAGAACAGCGCCAATACGGGCTATCAGGTAGTAAGATTCAATAACTACGCCACCCCGACCCCCAGCGTAACCAGCTTCGGTGCCCTGCGGTATCTGTCAGGTGGCACTCCCCAGCCATTTACTGTCGCCGGTCCTGATTTGCATGCCCTGACAATCACGAACACAGGCGTCGGCTACTTCATTGCCAGCGGCAACCTCACTATCAATGGCACCACTGTGCGCCGTGGGCTCTTTACGATGGATGTGAACGCGCTGGCAGCAGGAGGTCCGGTCACGGCCACCTATATCGGTGACACTGAGCCGCGCCTGCGGTCACTACTGGGCTCATCCGGCTACCTCACCAGTCAATGGATCACCGGTCTCGCGATCAGTCCGGCAACGGGTTCGCTCTACGGCTTGCTTCAGGACGGAACGGATTCCGTTTCAGACCGCCTTGTTAAGTTCAACGCCTTGACGGTCAGCGCTGGAAACGTGGAGGACATCACATTGATTGGCACACTTACCGGCCCAGCGGGCAGCGTCACTAACGGCAGAGACCTGGCCTTTGCCCCGGATGGCACACTCTACGTCTCAGACTCTGCCAGCGGAAAGGTATTCACAGTCAATCCCGAAACAGCTGCCACGATCAGCGAATTCTCGACGGAGGTATCCGGCGGTCTGTATGACGCCCTTACCATCAACCCTCAGTATGGGGATCTCGTCGGCTCTGCTGCTGGCGGAAACAGTCTCAAGAAAGTAGTGGCTGGAAACAACAACGACACCGTCTACTTCAACTACAACACCAGCTTCAGCCTGAATGAAACCCGGGCTATGAGCTTCCTGACTTCGCCCGTGACCTTCACGCCGACCCCTGCGACGCCTTATTTTGCGGTCACCGGCACGAATGCCAACATCTATACTTTCGGTCTGCCGTCCGCGGGCACGTCCGTGACCACGGCCGCCTGCCTTTTCAGTCCGGCCGCCGTCGCCTTTGACGCCACTGCCAATGTTCTCTATTACACCGAGAATGCTGCTAGCGGCTTCCGCCTCGCGAAGTTTGACCGGAACAGCTCCACACATACTATTCTGGGCTCGATCGATACCGCTGCTTCATGGTATAATCCCTCCGTTGCTCCGACCAGTCTGGAATTCTACGGCGGTTCGCTCTACTACATCCACAACGGCACTGACGATCTCGTCCGCATCAATCTGAATGCCGGAGCTACTGCCGTGACCGGCAGCGTGGAAGTGGCGGATCTTAGTGGCGACGCGACCTCCTACACCTCGGTGCATGACCTCACCATCGACAAGGACGGCATCCTGTATTTCTCCTCCTCGAATGCAGGGCTCCACAGCTATGACTTGGTGCGCATGAGCAATCTACAAAACCTAGGCGGCACTAACTTTTCCGGACTCTTCTTTGGCAATGACGGTGTCACACTCTACGGAGCATCCAGCACGGCACCAACAAGCCTCTTCGGCGTCACGAAGACGAATGGAGCCCTGACGAACCTAACGGCATTCAGCCCGGCCATCGCCCCGGTTGACTTTGCGAGCTATCCTCCAGCAGCTTCCGCCGCTGTGGGTGGTGCCTATTGGGCGGTCAACGGCACCCGCACCCTCTACAAGGTTGATCCGGTATCCGGATCGATGGAGGCCATCAGCGGCGCGGCCCCTTTCAACATGGCATCCGTGGCGAATGACACCGTCAACAACAGGATCTACTACACGGAGGCCGGTGTGGCCGCATGGCGTCTCGGCTGCTATGACATCTCTACCGGGGCACACCTGAATCTGGGCCGCGGAATCGAGACCGGAGGGTGGAACGTCGCCACCGGTGCTGAACCTGGAAACTTGTTCATGCACAAAGGCATCCCGTGCTTTATCAAGCCCACCACTGATGACGTCGTCCGCATAGAGCTGAATGCTGCCCGCAGCGCAGTGCTATCCTACAGCAAGCACTCCGACATCTCGGGTAATGCATGGACCCTGACAACTATCGGTGATGCGACTGAAACGGGCACCTCCGGAGAAACCGTCTTCACCGGGCTCAAGAGCACCGGCACGCGTGAGATCATGAGGTATAACATGAACACGGCCAGCGGCTACACTTCTGTGGCAACCACCACCCGCGACTGGAGGGCTGTATTGCAAACTCCAGCGGATACTCTTTATGGCATTCCTGCTGATGCCTCGACCACGATTTTCAGTGGCAACAACCTGGCCACCACGGGGGCGACTGTTTCCACGGGGCTGCAGTTCTCTGACTTCGCCAGCCCCGGTGCAGCTTCTACTGCGAC
>JAYVJI010000759.1:0-2753 GCA_043769435.1 Verrucomicrobiota bacterium | reverse complement strand
CTAACACCAATCCCTTCTCCCTCCCCCATCCGTCGGGCCGCACTTGCACTGTGTCCGATACCACTGAAACGGAAACCAATGCATTTTCTTAGTCGAATACTCCTCATCATGGTGCTCCTGCTGCCTTCCATCAGCCGGGCGGATGACAGCCCAACCTTTCCGAAAAATGGCGACCGAACGAAGGACCAGTATGCCTCCTTTCCCCTGCCCCTGGACCAGTATGCCAGTACCTCATCGACATCACCGCAATCCCTTCCGCTGAGCGAACGCTTGTGGAGCCGGGTGCAGCAGGATCCCTTTAATCTTGCTGCCCTCATCATTTTTGTGTGCGCGGTGCTGCATACTTTTGCCGCAGGCTTTTTTGCTTCTCATGCGCACCATCTGGCGGAGGCTCACGCCCGCTCGCTGGCAGGCCGGGCAAGTCCAGCTGACAAGTATGTGTCCGCTCCTACTTTGACGTCGGTCAAATCAGCGTTATTTCACTTCCTCGGAGAAGTGGAGGCCATTTTTGCCATCTGGGTTATCCCGCTGGTGCTCTGTGCCCTCTGGTTTCATGGATGGCAAAATACCGAAGCCTTCGTGGGCAAGGACTGCTCCTACACTGAGCCCATGTTTGTCATCGTGATCATGCTGATCAGCGCCTCACGTCCGATAGTCCGTTTTGCAGAGCACCTGCTGGGAAAAGTAGCGCAGCTGGGGAAAGGCTCACCGGCCGCATGGTGGCTGAGCGTGCTACTGCTGGCTCCCCTGCTTGGATCACTCATCACTGAGCCGGCCGCGATGACCATAGCTGCCATGCTGCTGGCCCGGAAATTTTATGAACTGCGCCCCGGCAAGGCATTTGCCTATGCCACCATGGGATTGCTCTTTGTGAACATTTCTGTGGGCGGAGTGCTAACCAATTTTGCAGCACCCCCGGTACTCATGGTCGCCAGTAAATGGGGCTGGAGTTCCTTGTATATGTTGGGCACTTTTGGGTGGCATGCGGTCCTCGCCGTTGTGGCTTCCACCCTTGTCTATTTTGCCATCTTTGCCCGCCAGTTCCGGAAGCTCGGCGATCCGCAGGATCTGCACCAAGATGGGAACATCAAGCTCCACTGGCAGGACCGTCCGGAGCCCATTCCGCCATGGGTGACCGTTATCCATTTGCTTTTTCTTGCTTGGACAGTGTTCACAAATCACTACCCTCCACTTTTCCTCGGGGGCTTCCTGTTTTTCATGGGCTTCACCCAAATCACCGCCGCCTATCAGAATCCCATGCTCATACGTGGCCCGCTGCTGGTAGGCTTTTTCCTGGCAGGGCTGGTCATCCACGGCAGTTGCCAAAGCTGGTGGCTGGAGCCGCTTCTGAATAACGGCCTCAATGAGTGGCAATTGATGCTCGGCGCCACCATCTTGACTGGGTTCAACGACAATGCGCTCATCACCTACCTCGCCAGCCAGGTGCCGGGGCTATCAGAGGGCCTAAAGTATGCGGTGATGGCCGGGGCCATAACTGGAGGCGGACTGACGGTCATCGCCAATGCTCCCAATCCGGCAGGTCAGGGTCTCCTGAGGAGCTACTTTGGAGGGAAAGTAAATCCGCTGGCCCTGCTCCTCGCCGCAATAGTTCCCACAGCCATTACCTTCTGCATCTTTCTGTGGCTGTGAATATTTTTGCCTACGGTTCACTCATGTATTGCCCGGTCTGGCATGCTGTGGCTGCGTGCCAGTGCCGCACTTCCCAGGCAGTCCTCCAAGACGCCGCAGCCCTCGACATAAAGGGAGAAGTCTACCCCGGACTCACGGAACTGCTAGGAGCCCGCTGCGACGGCATTCTCTATTACGATGTCCCCCCGGATGCCTTGCAGCGGCTGGATATTTTTGAAGGCAGTTACTATCAGCGCCGGCCTATCCTAGTGGACCTGCCAGACGGCACTCAGGCCCCGGCTGAGGCCTACTACGTGTCCCAGGATCAGCTGCATACTGTCCTAACCACACCGTGGGATGCGAAGTCTTTTGCCAGTGCGCATCTTGCCAATTTCACCGCCATAGCGCGACGGGGCCATGTGCACATAGCCCTTTTTGGAGGCTCTTTTGACCCGCCACACTTGGGGCACCTAGCCATAGCCCGCGCCGCTATGGAGCAGGCGGGATTGGATCGCGTTATTTTTCTCCCCTGCCGACAATCACCTCACAAAGCCCAGTCCCCGGGTGCCTCCGGAGAGCAACGGCTGGAAATGTTGCGCCTCGCCACCGAAGAATGGGCATGGGCAGAGGTCAGCGCTTACGAAACCGGACGCCCGCCGCCCAGCTACAGCTGGCAAACCGCTGAGAATTTTGCCCGCGAATACAAAGGCGCAAAACTCTACTGGCTGATGGGGGCCGATCAATGGGCAGGCATATCAAAATGGGCTCGCCCGGAGCGCTTGGGCGAGCTGCTGACCTTTATCGTTTTTCCACGCAGCCGCGTGCATCCCACACCTCGGGAGAATATGCGTGCTATATTCCTCGATGGCGAATTTCACGTCTCTTCCACGGCGGCACGCGCCCTAGTGGCGGGGAATGCCAGCCTCGATGTGCTAACACAACTTCTTCCTGAACCTGTAGCCTCCTACATCCTCTCAAAAGGCCTCTACCGGTCCGAAACCGGAAGCTGAAAACGCGTGCCCGCCTCACTGGCATCCCATAGGGTTAAAATCAGCCGCCGGCATCCCCCGTAGAGACGGCGGCGGTTCCAATACTTTCGTTGAGGGGTCGAGTTGATATTTTCA
>JAYVJI010000758.1:0-4139 GCA_043769435.1 Verrucomicrobiota bacterium | reverse complement strand
CCCGGCAAACGAGTCCCACGGGCTCCTGGACCAGCAGAGGGTGCTGGCTGACCTGGACCTGATAAAGGCCTGGGGAGCGAATACCCTGCGGCTGTATATCCCGCCGCCGGAGTGGTTCATAGAGGCCTGTGCAGAGCGCGACCTCATGATATTCAGCGGGGTGCTGTGGGATGATCATGTGGATTTTTTACAGAGCCGGCGCACGCGCAAGGCGGCGGTGGAAAACGTGCGCCGCACCGCCCGCCGGCTGGGCACACACACAGCCGTGGGCGCTCTGCTGACAGGGAATGAAGTGCAGGCACAACTCGTCCGCTGGATGGGCCCGCAGCGGGTGCTGCGCTTCTTGGAAGACTTGATCGACGCCGCCCGGCAGGAGGCACCGGAGACCCTAGTAGCCTATGCTAATTACCCCACAACAGAGTACCTCCAGCCCGCGAATGCTGACTTCACGGCATTCAATGTCTACCTCGAAAGCCCGGATGCCTACAGCGCCTATCTGCCGAGGCTGCAGAACATCGCCGGAGACAAGCCGCTGGTGATTTCTGAGTTCGGAGTGGATGTCCGGCACCGGAGTGCCGCAGAGCAGGCTATGATCCTAACATGGCAGCGCCGCCTCACCCGCGAGCACGGAGCCGCCGGAAATTTCCTTTTCTCATACACCGATGAATGGCACCGGGGCGGGCAGCAGGTGACGGACTGGGCATTCGGCCTGACAGACCGGGACCGCACCCCGCGGCCCGCATGGCACGCCCTGGCCGGCAGCCCGGCGCCAGACAGCAGCCTGCTGCCTGCCGGAGCGCCCCAAGTATCCGTAGTGGTCTGCACCCGGAATGGCTCGCGCACTCTCGGGGAATGCCTCGCTGGCCTCAGCAGGCTGGACTATCCTGATGTGGAACGCATCGTCGTGGACGATGGATCCACTGAAGATATAGCGGGAATAGTGAACCAATTCCCCGGGGTGCAGTACATCAGGCAGGAAGCACAGGGCCTGAGTGTAGCGAGGAACACAGGTGCCGCAGCCGCCCGCGGGGAAATCATAGCCTACACGGATGACGACTGCGTGCCTGATGAGTCGTGGCTCATCCACATGGTCCGGGTATTCCTGCAGACCGGAGCCTCCGCTGCAGGGGGGCCTAACATTCCACCGCCGCCCCGGAATCAGTCTCAGGCCTGCGTCATCGCGGCCCCTGGCGGCCCGGCGCATGTGCTGCTCACTGACGCCACCGCCGAGCATGTTCCGGGGTGTAATCTAGCGGTAAGAAAATCCGCTCTAGACGGGATCGGCGGCTTCCGGCCCCTGTATCACACGGCTGGTGATGACGTGGATTTCTGCTGGCGGCTTATGGAAAGCGGTGGGGTGATCGGCTTTGCGCCGGCGGCCGTGGTCTGGCATTACCGGAGGTTCACGGTGCGGGCATTTCTGCGGCAGCAGGCTGGGTATGGTAAAGCGGAAGCACTGCTCACGAGCCAGCACAGCGCGAGGTTTGGCCACCTAGGAGGAGCCCGCTGGCACGGCGTCGTCTATGCGCCCGCGCTGCGGTGGCTGGCCCATCGCTCCAGCCGGATATATACCGGCGTGTTTGGCAGCGCCTCCTACCAGTCCATCTACGGGGCCCCGGCATTTGGGATCGGCTGGCTGGTCACGGGATTTTCATGGTGGCTGCTGACCGCAGCAGTCGCGTTGAGCGCCCTTTGGCTGCCGTGGCTGGGCTGGGTAGCCGCTGCCCTGGCCTGCACCACGCTGGCCTGGACAGGCAGTCAGGTGGTGGCCCTGCCCTTAGCGGCTGGATATAGCTCCATCCGCGGCCGGCTCCTCCTTTGGTTCCTGCTGCTGGCTCAGCCCGTCGTCCGCGGGTGGTCCCGGGCGTGGTGGAGCTTCCGTATTGGCGCTACACCCAGCGGTCCTTTGTTGCCTCTCAGCGGGAATGCTTTTCCGCGTCGCTGGCCATTCAAGCACGTGGCCAGTTTGGCCCTTTGGCATGAGTCCGGGAAGGACCGGCACTCAGTCCTCGCTGCCATTCAGGACACGTGCAGTGGAGCCGTCACCGATGACGGCTGGCAGGAGTGGGACCTAGAATTGCCAGTCGGCAGGTGGTGGCGCGTGCGCTACGCCACCGTGACTGAGTACCACCCGGACAACCGCACTCTAACAAAAATCCGCATCGCCTCCCGCGCCACTTTGCAGGCCATGCTGGTATTCGGCGGATCCTGTCTAGCCGG
Source organism: Verrucomicrobiota bacterium (assembly GCA_043769435.1). Taxonomy (GTDB): domain Bacteria; phylum Verrucomicrobiota; class Verrucomicrobiia; order Verrucomicrobiales; family V1-33; genus JAYVJI01. The sequence goes on along the minus strand of JAYVJI010000758.1, from coordinate 1,919 downwards.
CATGGTCGGGCTCCCGCTGCTGGGCCTGCACGCCCTGTGGTCACTGGGTATTCTTTTCCTGTGGGCGGTGTGGTTTGAAACCCGCCACCATGCCTCCATCAACCGCGCCGCCAACGAAGTGGTCCACGCCTGCAAAGCCGCAGGCTTCATCCCCGTCACAGACTGAGAGCCCGTCTGACTGAAGGGTGCCATCAGGCTAACGCCGGAGCCGGGATTTCTGGAAAAGCCGGAATGGGGTGCCGCAATACTGGCATCGGAAACAACGCGTAAATAGTGTCTTGAGGACAATGGTCGCCCGATAAGTGAGAAGCGGCCATCGCTCTGCCAGTCTATGCCGGTTGCAGCGTTGGTTGCTCAGCGGTTTTCCCCGGCAAAGCGGGCAGGTCAGTTTGTGTGCCTGATCGAGTGAAAAAATGAGAAGGACAAAACAGGCGATCAATCCGCTGACGGCGACCGTTCCCCATGGTCCTTCCCAGTGAGCCAATCTCCCTGCCAGCCCGATCATCACTGCCAGCAGGGAAAGCCAGAGCAGCAGGGAGGCAAGGGATGCCAGGTAGAAGCCCAGCGAGGATGGGAAGCTCCGGGGACGCTGGGAATCCTCCCAGCTTTTCCCGCCGTTCAGTTCGAGGGTGATTTGTCCTTCAGGGTTGCGGTGCCCCTGCGGTGTGCCTCGTTCCGAAGGGTTCATAGCTGATCACTGACAGGCGTCACATTCCACTCCCTGTCTCCGCGCCTCTATGCTGCAGGCGCTGACCTGCTCGGCAGTATACTCTGCGGTGAGGGTATCATCTTCTCCGGTGATGCGCATTTCCTTCTTTACTGTGATGGTGGCCGTCTCGATGTTGCTCGCACCTGTCGTCCGCAGATAGTAGGTAGTCTTTAATCCCGCGTGCCATGCAGCCCTATACATATGGCTCAGGACTTTCAAATCCGGATTCGCGAGCCAGAGGTTGACGCTCTGGCTTTGATCTATCCATTTTTGCCGCCGGGCCGCTGCATCAATGATCCACTGATGATCAATGCCAAATGCGGTCAGGTATTTCGCTTTGAGATCATCGGGGACCTCGTCGATCTCCGATAGTTCACCATCATGATACTTCAGCCGGTCCAGCATGTCCTGATTCCAAAGGCTGCGGGCCTTCAAATCGCGCACCAGCCATGGGTTCAACATTGTGAAGTCGCCGCTCAGATTGCTTTTTGCGAAGAGGTTTTTGAACATGGGCTCGATGCACGGTGTGGAGCCCATGATGTTGGAAATGGTGGCGGTGGGAGCGATGGCCAGCACATTACTGTTTCTCATGCCCTGAGTGGCTATTTTGGCGCGGAGCGGCGCCCAGTCCATACGGGCGGTGCGCGGAACGTGGATGGTGGTGCCACGTTCTCTTTCCAGCATGTCCACGGTGTCATGCGGGAGGATGCCGCGGCTCCATTTCGAGCCCTGGAAGGAGGAATAGGAACCCGCTTCAGCAGCGAGGTCGCTGCTTGCCTCATAGGCATAATAAGCGATCGCTTCCATGATCTCGTCGTTGAATTCCAGCGCGCCTTCGCTGGCAAAAGGGATGTTTTTCCGATAGAGGCAGTTAGCGAGGCCCATGACGCCCAGCCCGATGGGCCGGTGTCTCGTGTTGGCTAGCCTAGCGGCTTCCGTTGGGTAGAAATTGATATCAATGACGTTGTCCAGGGCTCGCACCGCAGTGCGCACGGTCTGACGGAGTTTTTCATGGTCGATGTTGCCTGCCGCATCGAGATGATTTTCCAGTATGATCGAGCCTAGATTACAGACTGCGGTCTCCTCCGCACTGGTATTCAGTGTTATCTCTGTGCAGAGGTTGGAACTGTGGATAACGCCGCAATGGTCCTGAGGGCTGCGGACATTGCAGGGGTCCTTAAAGGTGATCCATGGATGGCCGGTTTCAAAC
>JAYVJI010000757.1:0-5835 GCA_043769435.1 Verrucomicrobiota bacterium | reverse complement strand
CCTCCGAGCGGTATTCCTCTTCACCTGTCAAAAAGACGATGTGCTTGCCCTTCCCCGGGCCTTCCCCTTCGCAAGTAAGCCATTGCTCTGGGGCAGCATCCTGAGCACGCAGGACCGGGGCAAGCGGCAGGCTCAGGAGGGCGGTAAGGAATGTGCGGCGGAGGATGTTCATGACTAGGTGCTGCTTTACGGGGGTTGGTTGCCGTGACTATCAGGTCCGTTCAATATGCGCGGCGCAGGCCTCTACGCATTCCCGGATAAGCCGGGGGCCCCGGTAGATCAGCCCGCTGTAGATCTGCACTAGGGCAGCTCCCGCCTCCAGCTTCTCCACGGCATGGGCACCGGTCATGATGCCGCCTGCTCCGATGACGGGAAGCGCCCCGTCGAGGTGCCGGCAAAGCGCTGCAATGACTTCCGTGGCGCGCCGGGTGAGGGGTGCCCCGCTCAGGCCGCCCCCTTCATCGGCGTGCCGCTTCCCTTCCACGCCGCTACGGCTCAGGGTGGTGTTGGTGGCGATCACGCCCTCCAGTTTTTCGGATACAAAAAGCCGCGCCAGTGACCCCAGATGCGCGGACTCAAGGTCCGGAGCTATCTTGATCAGGACCGGCACGTGTCGCTGGTGTTTCTGGGCCAGCTGCTCCTGGCTGGTCTTCAATGCCCTGATCAGCGTCCGGCAACTCTCCTCCTGCTGAAGGTCGCGCAGGCCTTTGGTGTTAGGGGAACTGAGGTTGACGGTGACATAGTCGGCATGTGGCCACGCAGCGGCTAGGCCAGCTAGGTAGTCATCCACTGCCCGCTCATTGGGGGTGTCAAAGTTTTTTCCGATGTTGATGCCGAGTATCCCCGGCCACCGTCGGCTGGCGGCGTTGCTGTTGCCCGTTGCGGCACCGGGGTTGTTGAATCCCATGCGGTTGATGATCGCTTCCTGGTCAACGATGCGGAACAAGCGCGGGCGTGGATTTCCGGGCTGCGGGCGCGGTGTCAGAGTGCCGATCTCGATGAAGCCGAATCCCATGGCACCGAAACCGTCGACGCATTCCCCGGCCTTATCTAGGCCGGCAGCTAGGCCTACTCTGTTAGGGAAACGCAGGCCGCAAACCGTGACCGGAGCCGCCTCCGCAGTCCCAGGCATCCAGTGCCGGAGCCCCAGAGCGCCGGCCCAGCGCAACCCGCGGATGGTGACATGGTGCGCTGTTTCCGCATCGAGGCAGAAGAGCATACTGCGCAGGGCCGGCCAAGAAAATTCCATGGCGCTCAGAGCCCAAGTGGCGGGGGAGGTGGACATGACGGGAGAACTGAATCATCCGCCGCTCAGCGCAAGCAGGCAGAGGGGAGAAAGTGATGGCCTGATGACCTGCCATCCCGGGTGTAGGGACTCGGCCTGAAATAAACGACCAAGTAATGCGCTGGTTTTACTGCTTCCGCGGCACGGTGAACCGGAGCTAGCCCGCCACTTTTCTATCAGCATATGGGGGCCATGCGCATATATCCGCAGTGATCTGTGACCGAACTGGAACGAAGGAAGCAGGCGGAAAAAAGACCGGCAGAATTGGTTGTGTATTTTTGGCAGCGTCCCTTATCTCGCTTATCTCGCCACCGGCGCTGCCGCCCAGGCCGCCCAGCGCTGTTCGATTTTGGCTTCTGTGCTGTCCCCGGCGTGAAAAAGCCACCGGTAGCGCAGAGTCAGGGATTGACCGGCTTTGATGGTGTGATTGCCTGCGCCTTTCGGCTGCTTTGTAAAATCATGCAGACCAAAGGGATTGGCAGCGATGAGGCCGTAGTCCCGGGCGTGCCATGTGGTCGGGTGGCGCAGGTTGGAGGGATGATCAAAACATGCGATCCCGGCCATCTTTCCGTCAACCGGAGCACTGTAGTCCACCCACTTTGCAGGCCGGCCCCAGAGCGCTGCGTTCTTTTCCCCTTCACTGTTCACGGCGCGGCCCTTTGCCACCTCGCCTTTGAGATTGAGCGCCGGGTGGCTGCGGAGTCCCATCGTGCCCTCCTTGGTATCGCCGAAGACCACTTCCCCGGCGTCGGCATTGATGGTGATGGTGTAGTCCAGCCAGCGGTCATGCCCCTCCGTGCCGCAGCGTATCACCGTTTTGGAATCACAAATTTTCTTATCTCCTGGCGCCATCCAATTCTCGTTAGTCGTCACCGACACCGTGTCGTTTTGATTTTCCACAGTAGGAATCCCCTCTACCAGGATTCTCCCGGCATCCGGCGCTTCCTTCCAAAAATCGACGCCATTTACATCACCGTGGGTGAACCAAATGCCTTTGTGATGAGGGTGGTCCTGCTCCTCACCGGGGCCGGCGGACTCCACCGGCCAGCGCCGCACCAGATTCAGCCCTCCTTCAGTCATCACCGGGTAAAGTATGGGCTTGGCAAATCCGCTGTATTTCAGCTGGGTGAAAAGCGTGCCATTGAGCATTATTGTGACTTGCCCCTTCGCCGCATCCACTGAAGCAGAATTTCCCGGTGCCGCGCGGGGAGGTTCCTGGGCCCGCCCGGCCCCGGCCGCCAACGCCAGCAGGCTCAGAGAAAGAAGTTTCCTACCACCGGAGAAATTCGCCTGGAAATGAGTAAACATGCGCATGCAGTATATTGGCCGGCAACCTCAGCAGATTGCAACCGCCGATAGAAGCCAGCGGCAGTGAACCGGATGCCGCCTGCCAGAGCGCTGCACAGCTGAGTAAATGCCGTGCGCATACGCCGTGCGGAATATTTAGCCCGTGATCGGCTTGCCTGCCCCGCGATTGCTGCCAGGGGGGAACAATTCCACCCACATGAATACAGAACAACTACTCCAAGCCATCCTCGATGAACTCAAGGCATCAAGGAACGCAGCGCCTGCGGTGACGCCCGGTTTTTCCACACCCCCCAGACCCCGCTTCATCTACGCCAACCGGCAATACAGCAACTGCCTCTGGTATTTTTGGAACAGCGCCAAAAACGAACACGAGCCCATAGAATCCACCGCACTCACCGGATGGGTGGAAAAGCTCGAGATTGAGGAAAAAGAATTCCGCGGGCGCACAGAGACCAAGGTCAACCTCACCCTGCGGGCGGACCGGCTCTACACTATTCAGGCGGGTTTTGAAACTATTTTCGCCCGTGGGCTCATGCATACCCTCGCCAAGCTCCCCGCAGATGCCTTCCGTCAGCCCATCATGATAGCTGTGGAGCCGGGGGAAACTGACCAAGTGCTTTTCTGCAGGATCTATAATCCGGCCAATGGCAAATCCGTTTTTGCACCCTACCCGGACGAAACCGACTGGCGTGCCACGGCGCAGCGGGCCATCACCAAGATCGAGCAGGTCCACACGCCAGCCGCGACCGTCGCCTGAGGCCCCACCGCAGACTCAAGAACCGGCGGCATTTCTCCGCACATGGCCTGCAACGTGCCCTTGCTTGCTGCCCTCACTCATGCAACGAGCCCGCATCTTTAACCAAAAACACTGTTAATCAACATTTTTAAACAATGAGCAGAAAAATTCGCATGGGTATGGTCGGCGGTGGTCGCGGGGCCTTCATCGGTGCCGTCCACCGCATCGCAGCCGCCATGGATCAGCAGATTGAACTCGTCTGTGGGGCCTTCTCCTCCGATCCTGAAAAATCCCGGGCGTCCGGAGCGGACTTCTTCCTTCCAGCGGCCCGCTGCTACGGCACTTACCAGGAAATGATCGCCGGCGAGAAGGCGCTGCCGGCAGACCAGCGCATGGATTTCATGGCGATCGTCACGCCGAACCACATGCACTTTCCGCCTGCAAAAGCAGCCTTGGAGGCCGGCTTTCACGTGCTCTCGGATAAGCCTGCGACCTTCGATCTGGCCGAGGCCAAAGCGCTTGCGGAAATCGTCAAAAAAACCGGCCAGCTTTACGGACTGACACACAACTACACAGGCTATCCGCTGGTGAAAGAAGCGCGTGACATGATCCGGCTAGGGAAACTCGGGAAACTGCGTAAAGTAGTCGTAGAATACCCCCAGGGCTGGCTTGCCACCCGGCTTGAGGCCAGCGGTCAGCAGCAGGCTGCATGGCGGACAGATCCCACAAAATCGGGCGCCGGCGGCTGTGTTGGAGACATTGGCACGCATGCGGAAAATCTCGCCGAATACATGACGGGGCTCAAAATCAAGGAACTGGCTGCCGATCTCACATCCTTTGTCGAAGGGCGCCTCCTTGATGATGACGCCAATATTCTGCTGAGATTTGAAGGTGGAGCCAAAGGAATCCTGCACTCATCCCAGATTTCAGTGGGCGAAGAAAACAACCTCAACATAAGAATCTACGGCGAAAAAGGCGGTTTGGAATGGCACCAAAATGAACCGAATACCTTGCTCGTGAAGTGGTTGGATCAACCGATGCAGGTATACCGGACGGGCAACGGCTACCTCGGCAAAAACGCCGCTGCCGCCACACGCACCCCGCCGTCACACCCCGAGGGCTACCTAGAGGCTTTCGCAAATGTCTATCGCAACTTCGCAAATCATGTCAGATCAGTGATCAACGGAACCACTCCTGACGCGATTTGTCTCGATTATCCAAAAATCGAAGATGGCGTCAGAGGTATGGCATTTATTGAAGCTGTGGTGGCCTCCAGTAAAGCTAATGCCTCCTGGATGAACCTCAAAATCTGACCATAAAATTCCGCGCATATCTAAAATTAAGTGTTGCCTCACGCTCGCCCCCTTGCTAACCTAGGTCACGCTATAGTGGAAATTACCTAGGGCGGGTAAGATTTTTTTCTAGCCTTCCATAAGTTTTTCCTCCATACTCATATCAATATTCCCATGAAATCTTTCATAACTACCGCTCGCCTCAGCCTGATGGCCTTAGTTTGTCTTGCCGTGCCCGTAACGGCGCAAGAAAAACTGGAAAAACTGGTGGACTTGAAAGTCAAGCCTGAATCAAACAAGACACCATCAATCAAGGCTGAATTTGCGAAGGAAAAACGCTCCACTCCCAAGGACTGGATTGAAATTGAATGCGAACTAAAGGCAGAATTGAGCGCCAAGGCCGCAGATAAGTCGATGAAATCCTATCCTGAGCTGACTTTCAAGTATTACGTTTACCTTGAGGGAACCGGTAAAGAGAAAAAAGTCCTGACCGGCGAGGTCACTCATACCAATGTCCCCATTGGAGAGAAAGTTCACAGCGTCATGTACGTGACTCCGGCCACCATTTTGGCCGTAACCGGGAAAAACATGTATTCCATCCCCAAGGCTTACGCCGTGGAGGTGTTGCTTAACGGGCAACGGGTAGGGTTTGAGTCTAGCACCAACAAGACTGACCCATGGTGGGACACCCCCGGGTATCTGAAGGTCCCGGAATTGAAGACCAAAGCGGAAACGCCGTTTGCTTCACTTTACGGGGATTATTACCTTGATATCAAGGCCCGTTGATGCGTTGATGCCAGTCACTGACACTCTCAATCACCTATTTTATAATTGACGGCAGAAGAATCTGCCGCTCCAGGCTTCACTACGATGGCGGAAAAAAAATCAGTATTGACACTCAACCTCGGGTCACAGCGAGTTGGCATGGCCCGGTTTGGGATTGGCGGCAAAGGCGCGCTGGTTCTGAAGGACTACGCCTTCGTCGAAGTCCCCGGGGATCCCACCTCAGAAGGCACCCGTTCCTCGGCCTTGACGGCGCCGGTCGCTGAACTCACCGCCGCCTTCAAAGCGGCCGATGACGATGTAAACTACGCCATTCCGGGTCACGTGCTCATGACGAAATTCGTCAAGCTGCCGCCGCTGGCTGAAGACCAAGTGGACAAGATTGTTGGCTTTGAGGCCCAGCAGGCGGTTCCGTTTCCGCTGAATGAGAC
>JAYVJI010000756.1:0-2083 GCA_043769435.1 Verrucomicrobiota bacterium | reverse complement strand
CCCGCCCGGTTTGATCGGACAATGAGGGGCGCTGCCACGCCAGATTCGGCCAGGCCGCATAGGTCGGCACCTCTTCCATCAGCGCCGCCACATGCCGGTCACTCGCCGTGTGCGGCCAGAGCTGCGCATCGTCCCGCCCGTGCCGCAGGGTGAACAGCACCCGCTCATACCAGCACCGCCGAATGCCAATGGCATGATTGTCCACCGCTCTATCCACCCGCACCAGTCCCGGAGCCACAGGCTGCGGGCGCGCCATATGCTGACAGCCCAGCAGAAACATCCCCCAATCCTCCGGCAGCCGCAGCCCTTCGATGCGCTGACGCCACTGAGGATGCAGCACCACATCATCCTCAAACAGGAATACCGCCTCAACCCCGCGCCCGCGCGCTGCCCGCACCACCAGCCGCTTCGTCAGACTCACCCCATACCGGCTAGGCCATGAGAACCTGTGTCGATTTCGCACCCTCCTCCCTTCCACTGCCGGCCACCGCTCCACACTCACCCCGCCGCGGGCAAACTCCGCCCGCGCCTCCGCCCAGCGGTCAGGCCGCCGGGCAAGATTTAGACACACGCGCATCGGAAATGTCGTCTCAAAGTTCATGCCTATGGATGGCCCGACTTCCTGTAGGGTGCCTCCGCATCTGCTCCCGCCGCTCCGGCTTGTAGGGCAGGTTCAATATGTAGATGCGCTCGAAGTGGTCGTTGAGGGTGGTCATGGGGAGGCAAGCCTCACATGCCGATGGGAAAAAGCTTCTTCTCGAGTTCAGCAACCGGAAGCCACGCCAAGTGGCAACTATGATCGTTCCGCCCGTAGGAGATGAGCAGATCCTCACTCTGAAGAATGGCCCCTGACGGCCATACTACATGGTAACCCATCCAGCCCGGTTCCGATTCGGATTCCCTGAGCAGGGGAGTGTAGATTTGACGAAGTGGCCGACAGGAATTGGGACACACCTCCACCAAGCCTGCGAAGTATCTTTTTCCTCCAGGGTCTGGCCAGCCGCAATGACTGTGAAATAACGCCCATAAGCGACCATTCGGCATGGCCACAAAGGATGATGTGCCACGCGGCTCACCGTATGCCCAGGTCAGTGAATCGGTGGTGGGTATGCGCTCGAGAATTTCTCCACGCATGGGGTCCAGTCTGAGCATCTCCCATGGGGCCATAGAGTAAATGGCCCGCAGTTCAGAGCCATGCTCAAATAGAATCCAGTTTTTTTCCTTTTCGCGCCCGGGAGAGTCCGGCGAAGGAAAAACGGCGAGGGGTGCAGCAGGCAGGAATCTGCCTCCGCTGAATTCCAGCGGGCAGACGGCAACGCGGTTCTTCACGGGCTGGGTGTAGTCACCGTGGACACAGCTAAGCCAAAGCCGCCCGCGATACACAAACAGACGGGGATCTTCATAGGCCAAGTGATCCGGCCCCAGGCGCAACTGGCGTGGTGGTGCTATTAGATTACCAGTGTCAGGATCCATTTCTGCGCACCATAAGCGAGGGTTCTCCCAGCGAGGGCCGGAGGACTTGAAGACGAATAATAGCCGTTCGGTCGAAGGATCCAGGCCGATGGCTGGATTGCAGGCATGAGTGACCGGAACCAGCACATCCATCTCCTTTCGGCGCACGCGAAATCGGCCACCAGCGCCAGGCTTCTGAATCCACCATGTCCTCGGCTTCTCTGCGCTGACCTTGCATTTCTGCCCCTCAGCCCAGGCATCTACAGCGGGTTTTACATCCGGCCAGTCTACGTGCTCGTAATCATGGCCCGCCATCACCCCGCCCGCCCGCACTTTTGGCCACCATGAATTCATGTCCGCCTGGACAGCATCGTAAAGATGGTCTCCATCAATGAACACGAAACTCACCGAAGAGTCCGCCACTGTCTCAGCCGCTTTCTGCGATGGCATCACCGAACATTCTACCGCACCGCCGGCAAAGTCGTTGTTTGCGCGAAAAATGCTCAACCACTCACTTGTGTAGGAACCAGGTATGAATTGTCCGGTATCGCAGAACGGATCAACGCCGACCAGCCGGGAGTGTTTGCCTTGCGCACGCACCATGTCTGACAGGGCAATAATACTCCGCCCA
>JAYVJI010000755.1:0-7395 GCA_043769435.1 Verrucomicrobiota bacterium | reverse complement strand
CCGGGCTTGAAGGTGTAATAGCCGGTATCGAGCGTCAAATCGCTATCGCCGCTGGCTAGGACGGCGCTCTGCGCGGCCGCTCCGTTGCTGTCGTTGGCGGCTGTGCTGCCGGAAGCATTTACCAGCGTCGGCACGTAGCCGGATGGGGCTGTGAACCGCACGGTATACTGGCCGGGTGGCAAGTTATCAAACAGGTAGAGTCCAGTGGATGTGGTCGTGAACGGCAGGATCGCATTGCCAGCGATGTCCGTCGTCACAGGCGCTGTGTTGGCGGCGTTAAAAAGCGTCGCAATGGCTCCGGCTACCCCGGGCTCGCCACCGTTTTGGATGCCGTTGGCATTGCTATCGATCCAGATGAAGTCCCCCACGCTAACAGGAAGCACGAAGCCGCTGTCGAGGGTGAGGTCGCTCTGGCCGGCAGTGAGCACGGCGCTTTGCGCGCTCAGGCCGTTGCTGTCATCGGCGCTGGTGGAGCCACCGGCGCTAACAAGTGTGGGGAAGTAGCCGGCTGGTGCCGTGAACTTCACGGTGTATTGACCCGCAGGCAGGTTGCTGAAGAGGTAGGCTCCGCTGGCAGTCGTCGTGACCGGGGAGATCGCGTTGCCAGAGGCATCCGTCGTGATCGCCACGGTGCCCGCTGCATTCCAGAGCGTGACGGTGGCTCCAGTGAGCCCGGATTCCGCGCCGTCTTGGATGCCGTTTCCGTTAGTGTCCAGCCAGACGTAGTTGCCCACGCTGACGACTCCGACGAACCCGAAGTCCACCGTGAGATTTACATTATTGTCGTCCGCAGCGTTCAAGGGGTTGGCCGCGTCACTGCCTGCCTCACCAGTGGGTTCCGAATCGTCGGTCAAGGTTATAAGCGTAGATAGTACGCCTGAGGCACCTACGGCACTGCCGTTTTCATCGACATTGTCATCCGACGTGTTATCGCCACCCTGCCCTGCCACTCCACCGTAACCTACAAGGGTGCCGCCAGCTGCCAGTTCCGCAGCCGGGATCTGCACGTAATAGCTGCCCGGCGAGAGATTACTGAATAAATAGAGTCCACCACCGGCAGTTTCCTTATCGCCCGCCCCGTCATCCGCATTGCCTAGGATGCCATCCGAGCCCGCCATTATTTCAACATCATCGGCCCCGCCAATGGCGTTATCAGCTCCGACACTGAAGAGTTTGACGGTCACTCCGTTGACACCAGCATCAACTCCCGCATCGAAGTTGCCGTCGTTGTTATCATCAATGAACACGAGGTTTCCCAGAGCAACTGGGCGCTCCTCTATGAAATCGTTGCCGCTGTCGGTCTCTCCGACTGCAAGGGTAACCGGGATGAGGTTATCATTCGGCGAAGTATTCGAAGCATCCGCCGGGCTGCCACTGGTATCCGGCTGCACGCTGTCGAGATCAGTCACAGTGAGGTAACCTGCGGGCTGCGTCTCTTTCACTACATACCTGCCGGGAGCAAGACCGACAAATGCGTAGGTACCTGCAGTTGTCGTGATAGTGTAATCTTGGACGCTAGGCTGATTGGGATCATCCAGTGGCCCTTCACCAGCATCATTGGAATCACCGTCCCCATTGAGGTCGGTGCACAAGGTGAGCTGGACTACATTTATGACGGAGTCCCCGGCATCGTCATTGTTAGTATCGGCGTAGATGGTCCCGGTGATGGATCCAGTGGGGTCGATGTCACCATCCACCTTCAAGACCGGAAAAAAGGAAGTTGCCGAGAGGTCCTCGCCGTCATTCCGGCAGCCTTCTACCCAGCGGAGCCCGAGAGGGGCGCTTCCGGAGGGATTGTCGGCACCAAGAAGAGACCGGGGAATGATGGCCTCGATAATGTAAGTCGCCGCGCCATTTTCCTCGTGTCCGTTGGCGAAGGTGTAGCGATAGTAGTTAGTGTAAGTGGCATTTCCTTTCAGGATCCCGCTGAATTGGGCGTGCAACGGGTCCATGTTCGTATGGGAGTAGTCAGCCTGCACATGACCCACCCGGCAGCCTGTATACCAATCTCCGGTTGTGGGATAAACAACGTCAGCGGCTGGCGACGGCAGATCGGAAGTGGTCTGATAAAATCCCGTGCCAAGATTCATACTGCGCATGAACGTGGTGGTGAAAGTGCCGAAACCTGGAGGACTGATCGTATCCTCATTGGTGTTGTCATTGTTCGGACGTATCTCATCGGTAAGATCCAAGCCGTAGTTGTAACTCCAGGATGTTCCCTGACGCTCATTCCGGGCAGTTCCCGGCTTACCGAGGTTCAGGCTGAGATCGCCCGGGCGAATGAAAGCGCGGGTGGGGGATATCCGCGGGTCTATAATGCCGACATCGTCCGGCACACTGTCACCGTTGGTGTCCACCGTGAAGGGCACGGAGGTCACGATCGCCACGTAGAGGTAGTCCTTGTCATTATCTAGATATAGCGCCTCTACGTCATACCACTCTCCGCCGGAAGGATAGGAATCCAGATCCGCAGTCCCAGGAGCAGGAGTGTGCTCGACAGTGGTAAAGCCAAAATTGGCGTCCCACCGCCCAAACCAGTCACCCTCATTGTAGTCGACTGTTTGGGTATTTTTCGTTGGTTGGAAACTCTCGTGATTAAACATGTAAGATCCAGTCGTGACGCCATCACTGTCGGTATCATAACCGGCATTTGCAGTCAGCGCAGACTGCAGGGTGAGCGTGACACCAAACCGGGACTGCAGAACCGTTTGGCCGGGAGGAGGGGTCGGGTCGGCAAGGAGCCGGGGAACTGTCGCCGCGACCATGCCAGACATGACAAGGTTTTGACAAAGCTTGCCGCTGCGAGACAGTCGACTTCGCTCAGACTTTATTGGCGGGTGATGGCCAGCATTTCGGGAGGCTGTCAGGGAGCACTTAGTATTCATTTTTGAAAGCAATGGAAAAATATGGTAATTCTGGTAAATATACTACATATCAGCTTGTTTGCAAGAATTCGTGCTATTAACCCAGAAATTTATGTCCTCACTCCGAGAATGCTGAATTTGCCTGATAATATTGTTATATTTATATCAGCGCAGACTAAATATTTAAAGGTTTCGGTGGACAGGCGTCTTTCGGAGGGTGCGAGGTCGAGAGAGGTGCGGCGGATGCCGGGGCTGAGGCGCGCTTGGGCTTGCTCGACAGCATCATCCTCCACTTCGAGCCCGGCTTTGAGGAGGGTGTCGCCGCCTCACGTCCACTACACAGTAGAGCAGGTAAGCTGGCCCGGAAAAACCGCCGCTATTTGCGGGGCTTTTGCAGGAGTTCTCCCACCTTGGCGCGCAAGGCTCCTGCGAAAGTGCCGGTGAGCGCAGTGTTGCCCGCGAAGGCTTCTGCCTGCGCCCGGCGCGAGAGGACGAGGCGTTCCGCCAGCCAGTCGAGCGACTGGGCGGAGACGGGGAATTGCTTCCCATCAATCCATGCCGCCCAGCTTTCCACTTCGCCGCGGTTCCCGATGCATTCCGTGACCGCCTTCTCCACCTGCGGGCCGTAGGGCAGCCCATTGAGCAACTCCCGCACCTGGTCGTCAGGCACGGAATGCATGGTGGGGAGCAGGCCGGCGAGAAGCGTCGCCCCTTCGTAGCCGCCATGCTGCCGCGCCCAGTCCACCAGCGGAGCCTTGTCGCTATCAGAGCGGCCGGGATCAGCGGAGAATGACGCGATCTGTGTGAACAGCTGCGCACGGTCGATCACTGCGGGCAGGGCGTCCAGCCCCTTGCTGAACTCCTCCCAGCGCCACGGCGCAGCACCGGCGAGGGCCAGCGAGGCCCGGAGCGGGGCAATCAGCCGCGGGCAATCCCGGGCAATGAGCGCCTGCGCGTGCGGCAGGTCCACCTTTGCCAACAGATCGACAGCCCCGGTGAGCAGGGCGCTGCCGGCGGGTGTGTCGCGCGCTGCTTCCGCGATGGCGGCCAGGCCCTGCGGGTTGCGCTCTCCGTAGTGGCGGACCCATAGGTCCGCGGCCACGCCGCCGGACGGCAGGGAAGCCGCCGTGCACTTGCTATAGATCGCTACGAGCTGCGCCGCGGGCAAGTCCGCTGGCAGATGCTTCAGAGAAGCCGCGACGGCATCGCAGGCCAGCGTGCCGGGGAAGCTGTCCAGCCCCGCCAGCATCACCGCCGGGGCGGCCTCACCTCCGCGCTCCAGCATCGTCTGCCGCAAGGCTGCATCTGCTGCGGCCGTGGGCCCCATGACATAGCGGGCGGCGGCTTCCGGATCGCGCGCGGCCCACTCCTTCAACAGCGCGTCCACGAGGTCGCGCCGAGCCCGCCGGCTCTGGGCTCCCTGCGGACGGGACTTGAGCAGCGCGTCCAAGCTGGCGGCGTTTTGGTTCCACGCGCCGGGATTGCCCGCCAGCTCCGCCAGCACCTCGTCGAAGTCTCTGCCCGCCATCACGCTGTCGGGCCGACCGGCCACAGTCGCCGCGCTCCCGCCATGGGCCGGCTCCGCAACCGGCGCACCGCCGCTTAGCTGCCAAGCCGCACTGCCCGCAGCCAGAAAACTGGCTATTCCAGTGAGCACATATTTCATCGCTACAGTCATTGTAAACGTTGCGCAGCGGAAGCCCGCATTGCCGGATCGGTGATCAAGGCCGCCCACGCCCCCGCACTGCCCCGGTCCCCATGACTGACGCAGTATGCCACCACCGCTGCGATCCCCGCGTCGCGGTTGCTGCCCGGCGGCATATTCCGCACGCCCTCGGAGGCCGCCACGGAGTTCTGTGCCAGCCAGTCAGTGACGGCTCCCGATGTCCACGTAGCGGCATCGTGCAGCAGCCCGGCAGCGCCTTGCGCAACGGTCAGGGCCTGTGCGGCGGTCAGGCCGGCGTCCCGCCAAGCCGCTGCGGTGGGGAATACCGCGTCCAGCTTGAGCCCCGTCCGGCTGGCCAGCAGCGCGGCGCTTTGCTCCAGCGGCATGCGATCCAGCGCGGCAGCACAGATCAGCGGAAGCTGCCCGGCTTGGTCCGCCGCGGCACCGGCTCCAGCGGCACGCTCCAGCAGCAGCTTTAGTCCATCTCCCTTCATGCCCGCTACGGCGCGGATGACCTCGCGGGCCGCCTCTCTGGAAAATCCCGGCGTGGCCAGCAGCGACGCGGTATCCTCCGCTGAGAGGGAATAACAATACTGCGCCAGCCGGTCGGCCTGGTCCTTCTCCAGCGGCCCAGAGCCCAGCCGGGCCAGCGTATCCAGCCCGGCCCCGCCCTGCTCCAGCGCGTGAAGCGCAGCGTCCACCCGCAACTCCGCCGGGGCATCGTCCGGCGTGCTCCCCGTCCGCGCCAGGCTCTGGCAGACATGCCGGTAGAGGTCAGCGTGATCGGTTGTCATCCCGGGGTGGTCCATCGTCATCTTTTTGAGACTGGCCAGCCATGCCTTCAGCTCCTCCGGCTCCCGCGGCATAGACGCGGTCACTGCATCCCACCGCCACGGCTCCTGCTGGTTTGCGGCACCGCCGCAGACGGCGTCATGGATCAACCCTATTCCCAGCCCGCTCTGCGCCAATGTGCCAGAGCGGAGGGCCTCCGCGAACTGATCGGGCCGGGAGCGTATCCACTCACTCAACATGCGGGGAGTGCCGGCAAACTGGTTATTCCCTTCCTTCCCCAGCCATGCCAACGCCGCCGCCGGGTCTGTTTCCAATACCGACGACAGACAGAAAAAAGCAGTGGCCCCGCCCGGACCATGGTCAGCCTCCATGGCATCCATCACCAGCTCCGGGCGCGACTCCGCCAGGCCCCGCAAAAGCCAGATGCGGATATCAGGCTGGCTGACCACGAGCGGCCCGTATTCCTTCTGCGCCCGGTCCGGGTATTCCAACGCGAGGGCCAGCGCAGCAAGTTTTTTCTGCCCGGCTGTCTGTGACAAGAGCAACGCCACCGACCGTTCCTCCCCTAGTGCCCGCATCTTCAGCCGGTAAAACGCCGTGGTGGTCTCATAACCTCCGTGTCCCACTCCAGCCACGTCAATGGTTTCCCAATCAACCATGCCGGCGGACTCCGCATGGACCGCACGGACCGGCCGGCCTTGCGAAGTGTCCTTACCAGCCCCGCGCTCCATCACACCCTGCCGCAGCCCGGCACCGCATAACCAACCGCACCCCGCCGCCACCATAACGACAATCAAAGTCTTCATACCATCATGTGATTCAAGAGGGAACCCGCAAGACCATGCCGGTCAAACATACAACTGATACCGGTCTGCATTTGCAGCTTATGCCAAGGCATCAGCCCCTCGGGGAAACGATCACCTGAAGGCCAGGCACTCTCACTTGAGTGGACAAACTCTGCGCTAAACAGCGTCGCCAAGCTGTTCCTCGCATCCGCGAGTTTTAAGATTAAGTTTAGATCCATGCCCTATATTCGGTATCCTGTGGTTGTTTATCAGATAGATGGCAGTGGATGTCAGACAGAAATGACGCAACCGTGAGAGAGCTGCGGAGATTGCCGGTTGATATAGCTTTATCCTTGGGTCACTGGGCCACCCGTGAACTATTGAGGCCCATTGTGGAGAAGGCACGCTTCCCCGCGAAGGCGTAAAAGGACGTGCGGGTCTGCTCCGTATAGGGCAGCTTACTTCCTGTTCCATTTTGATCCGCCCGCACGTTTTCGCACTCATTCTCCTGTCCCTGCTGCTTCCCGCATCTGCAGAGGACTATTCACTCCAGGCCACACTATCCCTCACCGCCCCTGCGCTGGATGGGGAACTGAATGAGGCCTGCTGGCAGGGGGCGGCGGTCCTTGATGATTTCGGGCAGGTATTGCCTGTAGAAGGGGCTGCACCCAGTGAGAAAACCGAGGTGCGCGTGATCTATACTGCCGATACGCTTTACTTCGGCATTCGTTGCCTCGACCGGTCACCCGGGGAAATTCTCGCGCGCTCCATGCGTCATGACGCAGAGTTCGAAGGCGATGACCGCGTCCGCATCGCGCTGGACCCGTTCGGGCGGGGGCAGGATGCGTTTTTCTTTGCCGTGAATCCCCGCGCCGCGCGGACGGATGGGCAGTTTGGCCGGCTTTCCCGGCAAAAAGATCCTACCGCATGGGATACTGTCTGGCAGGCGGGGGCGCGCATTGATACCTCTGGATGGACGGCGGAGATTGGCATCCCTTTCAAAAGCCTAGCCTTCGATCCTTCTGTTCCCTGGCTCTGGAATGTGGAGCGCACCATCCGCAGGCATCAGGAAACCGTTCGCTGGCGGGGCAGATCGCGGGCACGCAGCATTTTCAGTCTTGAGGACTACGGCAAGCTCACGGGCCTCGCGGGAATGAATCAGGGCCTCGGACTGGAGTGGAAGCCCTTTCTCCGGGCCTCCACCGCCACTGGTGCGGGGAGTGAAGCCCGTGCCGGCTTTGACCTCACATGGCGTCCCACTTCCAACCTGACTCTGCTGGGTACCATG
>JAYVJI010000754.1:0-2106 GCA_043769435.1 Verrucomicrobiota bacterium | reverse complement strand
TTTCTGCTTTGACGAGGATATTGCTCTGTCCACTCATGTCACTGATGGCGATGATTT
Organism: Verrucomicrobiota bacterium; assembly: GCA_043769435.1. Taxonomy (GTDB): domain Bacteria; phylum Verrucomicrobiota; class Verrucomicrobiia; order Verrucomicrobiales; family V1-33; genus JAYVJI01. The sequence goes on along the minus strand of JAYVJI010000754.1, from coordinate 2,049 downwards.
GCTCATTCCCGACGAGCTGCGGGACTACATGCTCATACGTCCTGGCCAGCTTTTGCACAGCGTGGACGTGCAGCCCGCCTTTGTGAGTGAAGGCCGCGCGCCCCACATAGGGTGCGCGGATGTCAGGGGTCACATTCGCCAGTTCATCGACAAAGTGGGCGAGTTCCTTTAGCCTGGTCAGATCCGGACAGACCTCGATGCCGTACTTGAGTTGGAGATTGGCGATGATGGTAGTGAGATTACAATTTCCCACGCGCTCGCCGTAGCCATTGATAGTGCCCTGGACCTGCACCGCACCAGCCCGCACGGCCGCCAACGCATTGGCCACGCCCACGCCGCCGTCATTATGCGTATGGATGCCGGTGCCGCAACCCAGATGGGCTATGGCCCTCTGCGTCACGTTGAAAACATCCTCCGGCATGGCACCTCCGTTGGTCTCACATAACACTACCAGATCCGCGCCGGCTTCTTTGGCGGCCATGATGGTGGCCAGCGAGTATTCCGGATCCTCCCGGAAGCTGTCGAAGAAGTGCTCCGCATCATACAGCACCTCACGGCCGTGGCTCTTCAGGTAACGCACAGTATCGGCGATCATGGCGAGGTTTTCATCGAGTGATACTTTGAAAACCTCGGTCACATGCAGCGGCCATGTTTTGCCGACGACGCAAATGCCCGGCGTTTTAGCATCCAGGAGCATCTGGACTTGAGGGTCGTCCTCCACCTTGAGCTTGCCCCGGCGCGTCATGCCGAAAGCTGTCAGGCACGCATGTTTCCACGAGTGGGAAGCAGCCTCTGCAAAGAACTGCGCGTCCCGAGGATTGCTCCCCGGCCAGCCGCCCTCGATGTAGTCCACGCCGAAATCATCCAGCTTGTGGGCGACACGCAGCTTGTCATGGACAGAGAAATTGATGCCGGTGCCTTGGGTGCCGTCGCGCAGGGTGGTGTCATAGATGGTTACTTTTTTTGGCAGAGTGCTCATAATAGAAAGAAGTGTATGGTTTAGACGGGAGAAGGCAGTGAAATGCGTACTTTTAAAAAGTGCCCCCGGCGGTGCCTGCTGCGCCCTGTCGCACACCACCCGGCCTCCTGGCTCAAGCCAGCCCCTCCCGCCACCTGCTCGATGCAGCTGGGAGAAGGGCGGTCAAATAATGATCAGCGCACCGGTAGCGGGCGCGGCAGCCATGGGTCTTAACAGGATAAACAACATTTGTGCGGACTCGCTGGCATTGATCTCCGGAAATGCAACGGCGCGCTCATTAATCTAAGAACAGCAGTTGATGGCCGCAAAAGAACCCAAAAGAACACAAAGGAACACAAAGGATGGCATTTGGATCAATCGGCGGCAGCGCCTCCATGATCACTCCGTGCAGGGGGTGACCGGTTAGCGATGTGCGCTCGTGATACTGGCTTCCAGCCGGTGCGTGGCCGGCGGCTTCCTGCCCGCCGGCGGGCGGCCTTCCAGGCCGAAGGGAGTGGAACTTGACTTGAGCGCACAGGGCGCGGCGGGCTATTCGACTTCCAGCTTGAAGGAGGCCGCATTCCCAGGGGCCTCGAACTCAAAGCGCACGTTCCCTTCCGCATCCACGCTGGTACCGGCGGGGATGAAGTCGAAGTCGGTGTAGTTCTGGAGGTCCGGGGATTTCTTGAGGCCGAGCTTGATGGTGAAGTGGCCGGTGGCGGGGTCGCGCGCGGCGAAGCTGGCACCAGCGTGCAGGCCCTGGAGTTGGTCGCGCGTGTAGAGGCCCGCGCCGTTGGCTCCGGCACGGAGCGCGGCCACGAGGGCCACCTGGGGGCTGAGGTGGTCGAAGCCCAGCGCGCGGAGCTGATGCTCGGCGGCATCGCTGAGGCCGTCGCCGTCGCTGTCGGTGGTGAAGCGCAGCGCGAGGCTGAAAAGGCTGATGACGAGCGGCGATTCGTCAGGATCGCTGCTCGTCAGCGTGAGCACGGCGGTGCGCAGTTCCTCCAGCACGGCAGGTGTGAAGGTGACGGTGAGCGCGGCCTGCTGGAAATCCGTGAGCGTGGCCGGCGGCGGCGTGGTGAGCACAAACT
>JAYVJI010000753.1:0-3907 GCA_043769435.1 Verrucomicrobiota bacterium | reverse complement strand
ATGCGTTCCTTGATCCAGCGGGCACCATTCACAGCCATGGTGATGATCTCTTCCTTTGATTTCCCGAAAACCACCCGGCGCTGCGCAGGACTGGTGCTGTTGTACAGGTGAATGATCACGTTTTTCGCCCCCATCAATGATTCGATGGTCCTCTCGATCAGGTCCTCCCGGGCCTGCACCAGCACTTGGACAGTGACATCATCCGGGATGCGCCCTTCCTCAATGAGGCGGCGGTTGAAGGTGAATTCTGTGTTGGAGGCAGCGGGAAAGCCGACTTCGATCTGCTTGAACCCACACTTCACGAGGGCATCAAACAACTCCAGCTTTTGGGAGACATTCATGGGCACGGCCAGCGCCTGATTACCATCCCTCAGATCTACGGAACACCAGATGGGCGCGGTGGTCAGCGTGCGGGATGGCCAATGGCGATCAGGCAGAGGAATGGGCGAAAAGGCACGGTATTTTGATGAAGGATCAGGCAACATATTTAGAAAAAGGAAACAGGATGGCGCGGGCAGCGCAAAAAACGAATGTTCCGGTGCAAAAATGCTGCCCGCTTGCACGAGGAAAATCATGAAAAGGATTTCCTGGCATGTGACTCCCGCACCGGAATTTAGGAATTACCATGCTCTCCGCACGGAGCCCCGGCCAGCCATAGGGGCTGCCAAGATGATCAGGCGGAGAGCAGAATAAGTCGCAGTAGAAGGTAGTTCACTGACGTGATAATGAACGATCGTCGTCCGCGCCGCAAGAGGGAAGCACGCTGGGATCCTACATACATTGCGGCAAAACTTTAACATCCCACTACCCGAAGAATGCGAGCCGAGTCCCTAAGGCGGTTCCCGTTTAAGATTTTACCGGAATTGGAGTGTTTGTGATGTGCCACTTGGACAGGAAGGGAATACGTTGCAGCCGGGCTTCCACGGATCTCATGGCGCGCTTGCCATCACTCGCAGGGAATCTGCGGTTTTTCCAGAATTGCGGTATGTGTTGAGCCCGGGACTGAAGCGCGCAGCTGGCGATCAGGTTTTGGGATTTCTGCAGCGGTATCGCTTCGCTGAAATCAACATGGCGCAGGGTGAGTATGCCGCGATGCGCTCAGCTGCCCACTGCTGACTGGCAGCCTACTAGCGTTTTACAAGGGCGCTGCCGGACTCGCCGGGGGGCTTTCCGCTTGGCTTGAAGGATGGGCGCACCACGGGGGTGTAGGCGTATTCCTGAATGTGCCGGGCAGCGTTGGAAAGTCCGCCGCGCTCCACTTTGACGGGCGTCCCAACTCCGATCCGGTTATATAGATCAATGACGTCCATACTTCTCATGCGGATGCAGCCGTAGCTGGCGGGGGTGCCGATGAGTTGTTCCTGTGGGGTGCCGTGGATGTAGATGAATCGGTTGAAGGCATTCCTTGTTTTGCCCTCGGCCCCACTGAGCCACATTATGCGGGTGACGACAGGGTCACGTTGAGAGCATACTCCAGGCCGGAGGATTTCGCCGGTGGGGGTGCGGCATTTGAATACGGTGCCGGGGGCGCGTCCGCTGCCTATTTTTTTAGCAACCTGCAGTTTTCCCAGTGGAGTTTTGAAAGAATTTTGAGAATCTCCTAGGCCGAATTTGGATGTGGAGATCCCATACACGCGGACCGGCTGCCCTCCTTCGTAGACCGCCAGCTTCTGGTCTTTTACACTGACGCGCAGTTCACGGTTTGCGACATGGCTGGATGTGCAGGCAGTCATCGAGATGACAACGGCTGAACAAAGAAGCAGACAGAGTGAGCGCAGGTGTGAAAACATATTCTTGGAAAATTGACTGGTTATACAGTGGGCGTGGGCGTGGTTTTTGGGGTGCGCTTCGAACGCCACGATGGCAGAGAACCTGCGGCAACGTACCAGAATCCAATCATAAACAATAACAAAAAAGGAACATTAGTCCAGTTGTTTTTCAATATTGCTGAAAATACTACGACGGTGAAATATAAGGCAAGGATAACTTCCAGTGCTAAAGCTATTGATTTCAATGACTTATACTTGGCCTTGGTCCAGTCCTGGCCCTTCTTCTCTATGCCGTATTTGGGGGTCCGGATGAAGGGGGACTCCTGTTTGAGCAGTGCCTCGATTACAGCTTTTCCATTATTTATGGCCATTCCAGCCCCGAGCGCGAGCAGAAGTGGGAAGTAGGCAAAGTTTTTCCACCATGTTTTGGGGTAGGTGGCGAACTGGCTGGACATGTAGAACAGGGCCACCGAAAGGGTGGTGAGCACGAAAACGGGGAGGTCCAGCAGCAACCAGCGGTAGCCACCCATCGTTATGGCATTGTCCCCGCCGGGGAAGCATAGGAACAGGAGGAGTAGAATGAGGAGGAGGTAAGCAAAGTTGGAAGTCAGGTGGACTGTGGCTTCCAGTTTGATCATGAAGGGCAGGGGAGCCCGCCAGATGGTGCCGAGCATTTTACGGCAGCACTGGATGGAGCCCTTGGTCCAGCGGTGTTGTTGACTCTTAAAGCCATTCATGTCCACAGGCAATTCTGCAGGGGTGACCACATCGTGCAGGAAAATGAATTTCCAGCCTTTCATTTGTGCTCTGTAGCTGAGATCAAGGTCCTCTGTCAGGGTGTCGTGCTCCCAGCCGCCGGCGTCTGTGATCGCCTGTTTTCTCCATATTCCAGCTGTGCCATTGAAGTTAAAAAACCGTCCGCTGCGGCTCCGGGCGACTTGCTCGACCACGAGGTGGCCGTCGAGGAAAAGGGCTTGGACTTTAGTTAGGACGGAGTAGTCCCGGTTGATATGTCCCCAGCGGCTTTGGATGAGGCCTATCTGGTCATCGCTGAAGTAGTGCACCATTTGGTGGAGCACTCCGGAAGAGGGAACAAAATCAGCGTCGAGTATATAGATGAATTCACCCTTAGCAGATTTCATGCCGTTTTCCAAGGCCCCCGCTTTGTAGCCAGTGCGGTCTACCCGGTGTATCAGTTCCACATCAAATCCCGCGGCCTTCAGTCTGGCTTCTTCGTCCTGACAGAGGCCCAGCGTTTCATCTGTAGAATCGTCAAGGAGTTGAATCTGAAGGAGATGGCGGGGGTAGTCCAGTGCGGCGACGGCATCGACGAGACGATGCACAACATGCAGTTCATTAAAAACCGGGAGCTGGATGGTGATGAGGGGGAGTTCCGCTAGTTTTGACTTAGGCTGGGGCTTGTTGCGCCAGTTTTTCCAAAATAGGTACACAACATACCAGCGGTGGATGCCGAAGAGCGACAACCCTACCACTACCGGGAGGTAACAAACGAGCCAGAGGATGGTCGTCCACGAATAAAGCATAGACAATAAACAGAAAATGCCCGGACGGATGGGGGCCGGGCGAGTTTTACCTGAAGCACAGTGGCCATGCGTCAAGCCGGGTTTTCACCCTCTTGATGGTGCCAATGGTGGTGCTCGGGCATCAGCTCGCGTCGTGTTGCGCAGCAGTGGGGCACCGGGAGCATCCATTTTTTAAAATGTCCCGCGAAGATATGGGGTGGTGCCGGATTTCGTAATTACCTCAACCCAAGCACCGACACCACCCCAATCCCCTCAACACATAAACCAGAACGAGTCCGCCTATGTATGAATATCATAATCTATAGAATTGCACTTGGCAACAGAAATTTGTAAATTTTTTGAATAATCGTAAAATCACGGAATATTGATGAAATTTTAGCCACCATAATTGAGATGAAAATTGTGGTCGGAATGGCGATTATTTCAAAACGACCAGCAGAATTGTGTGATTATTTTTGGCCGAGTCCGCTAGGCTGGAAGAGGACAGGAGCCACGGATGACGGGGATGCTCCGCACATGCAGTCCGTGAACAGGTTTCCCGCCCACTGTCGAGGAGCACGCCTATTCGCCTCGAAATCGGAATCGGAACCGGAA
>JAYVJI010000752.1:0-3402 GCA_043769435.1 Verrucomicrobiota bacterium | reverse complement strand
CGGGCAACCGGCGGTGCAGAAGCAACCCGGATCGCGCCCGATCCCGCCGCCGCCGCCACGCCGACGGTTTATTCTGCGCCGCAGATCCTTCCACCAGAACTGCCACATGGCATTCCTGCGCTGGCCCCACCACCGCTGCCTGAGATGCCCGTGTCCGGATTGGCGGGCATCAGGAACTCCGCGACCACACCTGCGCCCCCAGCCCGCGCCACTTCTCAGCCAAAGGATTTCCTGCCGAAGCTGAATCTCGAGCAATTCCTTGGCGTGAAACTCTTCGCCTGGCTGGGAGGGCTGGCGCTGTTTTTTGCCGTCGTTTTCTTCGTGAAGTATTCCTTCGATCACAACTTAATCCCTCCAGCTGGCAGGGCCGCGATCGGATTTTTGTTCGGCGCTGGTTTGCTGGTGGCCGGGGTCCTAGTCCACCGGAAGCCCGCCTACAGGGTCTTGGCACAAACGTTTTGCGCATCCGGCACGCTCGTCCTCTACGGCGTGGCTTTCAGCGCCCATGCGCGCTATCACCTTTTCGGCGATGGACCGCAGGGATCCCTCATAACCTTCGGGCTGATGGCGCTGACCACCGCAGCCGCCTTTCTGATCTCCGTTAGGCTCAACGCATTGGCAGTGGCGGTGCTGGGCATCCTCGGCGGATTCCTGACCCCAGTCCTATGCTCCACCGGGCACGATGCGCCGTTCGGGCTTTTTACCTACATCGCCCTGTTGGACATAGGGCTGCTCCTCGTCGCGCGAGCCCGGCGCTGGTTCTTCCTGGCCTCTATGGCAGCGGCGGGAACGGTGGTCATGCAGCTGGCATGGCTAAACACATTCTTTACCAGCGGAAGGTATGATGAGGGCGCAGCAACCCTGATTCCCATGGGCATTTTCCTTTTCTTCATTGTCCTCTTCTGCGGCCTAGCCTGCTGGAGTGGACTTGAGAAATCCGCAGACCGGCACTCTCCCGCAGCGGCCCTAGCTGTGGCCGGGGTAGCCTTGTTAGCGGCGTTTGGGTTTTTGAATTATGGGGATATCGCCAGCCGTCCGGCTCTGCTGTTTGGTTTTCTGTTCCTGGTAAACACCGGCATCTTTGGAGTCGTCGCGCTGTTTCCAAAATTTGCCGCCGCGCAGTCAATTTCGGCGGGCCTCACATTTGCGCATCTTTCCTTATGGACCATGAGTTACCTCCGCCCGGAAGGACTGGCCACAGCACTCGTTATCTACCTTGTCTTTGGTCTACTCCATGCAGGCGTGCCCATCGTTTGGAGGCGTCTGCAGCTAGGGATTTCATTTCATGTCCGCTTGATTTCACCGTGGGCTTCTGTCGCCGTCGTCCTGCTCATGCTGTTGCCGGTTTTCGTGATTCCGGAGGTGTCCTTCCTGATATGGCCCGCCATATTGCTGGCGGATTTGGGGGTGATCGCGGTGGCTCTGGTCACAGGGCTGCTCGCTCCGGTACTGGCCGCCCTGATCCTTACGCTGGTCGTCGTTCTCTGCTGGTTCCTGCGCGTGCCTCCCGACATCACGGCGCTGCCTTATTTCCTGCTGGTGCTGGGCGGATTTTCCATTGGGTTTGCCCTGGCTGGCTGCTGGCTGGCTAGGCGGTTTCCAGGATTTCTCCAGCGGGGCCATGGCAACGCACTCGCTCCCAATGATAAGATCGCGGCATCCCTGCCTGTGCTCTCGGCAGGCCTTCCTTTTCTGCTGCTCATCATGGCCACGCAGCGGCTACCCGTGGCAGATCCATCGCCGGTCTTTGGCCTTGGGTTGCTCCTCGTTCTGCTCTTCCTCGGGCTGGCCCGCATCGCCCTGCTACCCGTCCTCAGCCTTGTCGCCCTAGTGTGCATGGTGGGGCTTGAGCTGGCATGGCACGGACGCCGGTTCGACCCAGCCCATCCGTGGATACCGCTGGCATGGTATACCGGCGTTCACCTCCTGTTTACAGTCTATCCATTTTTCTTTCACAAGGCCTTCCGGCGCTCAGTCGTGCCTTGGGCCGCCTCAGCGGCTTCTGGCGTTGGTCACTTTTTGCTCATCTACTCCCTCGTGAAGCAGAGCTTTCCCGACTTCACTGGAATGCTCGGACTGGTGCCGGCAGCGTTTGCCATTCCGGGTATTGCCAGCCTCCTCGGGGTGCTGCGGGTGGTCCGATCAGAAGGCGGCTTCCGCACCGGGCAGCTGGCATGGTTCGGGGGCGTCGTCCTGCTGTTCATTACGTTGATCGTTCCCATCCAGTTGAGCCACCAGTGGATCACCGTGGCCTGGGCGCTGGAAGGTGCGGCCTTGCTGTGGCTCTACCATCGCGTGCCCCAGCGGGGACTGATTTGGACAGCGTTGGCATTGCTCGGCATGGTCTTCTTCCGCCTCGCTCTTAACCCCGCAGTGCTCAGCGCCTACCCGCGCGGAGCCATGCCTGTTCTGAACTGGCATCTCTATACCTACGGCATCGCCGCCGCTTCCATGATGGCAGCTGCCCACTGGCTCCCATCGACGCATGCTATTATCAAAAACGTCAACATCCGGGCTACTTTGTGGTCGATGGCGGGAATACTCCTGTTCCTCTTGTTGAATATTGAAATCGCTGACTGCTTCACAGAGCCTGATCAAGCCGTCGTCACTCTGGATTTTGACACCTATAACCTAGCACGTGATATGACCACGACAGTCGCGTGGGGCCTCTTTTCTCTCGGGCTGCTGGTGGTGGGTTTCTGGTCCGGAGCCAAAGGTGCGCGCTACGCCGGAGTCGGCTTGCTGGCCGTCACTCTCATCAAGCTCTTCTTTCACGATCTGTCCAGCCTGCAGACTTTCTACCGCATCGGTGCCCTCATGGCAGTGGCGGTGATCGCCCTGCTGGCATCATTTCTCTACCAGCGTTTCTTTGACAAGAGCCGCGATTCCTGACTTCGAGTATGCACATGATGCACCTATTTCAACGCGCCCTCGCCGGGGCATGCTTCACGGTGGCTGCGACGGGCCATGCGGCCGGATTTGATCCCACAGCATGGCGCTTTGAGCAACAGATCGAAGTGCCCTCATCCGGCCCCACCAGACTGGACCTGCCTGGACCTGCCTGTAGCCACTATCAATGTTTCCCAGCGTGGGCTTGAGGATGTCCGGCTGCTATCTCCCACGGGTGTAGAGACTCCGCTAGTCATGGAGACAAGCGCGCAGGAGCCACCCCGCAGCCAGGCCGAGCAGAACTCCCACACTTGTCGCGCAGCAACCACAAAGACCGTTCTGCTGACGGACACGGGAACCAGTGCGGCCGTCCACTCCCTGCTCCTCGAAACACCTTCGCGTGATTTTATATATTTTCATAGCCCTGCGGGCTACGCTGGTATCGGAACGCTCCGTTGGAGCTGCGGAATTTCTAACCGTTTCATAGCTGCGGGCTACGTTGGTATCAATGCG
>JAYVJI010000751.1:0-1564 GCA_043769435.1 Verrucomicrobiota bacterium | reverse complement strand
CACAAGTGGTGCACTTTGAAGTGGCCATTAGGTGGTGCACTTTGAAGTGGCCGGTGACAGCATCGCCTACAGCGCAAGTTTTTCAACCATCCATCACTCATCATGACTACCCGCCGAGCCTTTCTCCGGACCGCCGCTGCTGCGGTCATCGCCCCCGCCACTCTCCCTGCCGCAGATGCCGGGCGGCTGCCCTTCAAGATCAGCCTGGCCCAGTGGTCCTTCCATAAAGCGCTGTTCGCCAAGCAGATGACCCATCTGGAGTTTCCGGTAAAAACCAAGCGGGACTATGGCATCGAAGCTGTGGAATTTGTAAATCAGTTCTTCAAAGACAAGGCAGAGGACAAGTCCTATCTCGGCGAGTTAAAACGCATTTGCGAAAGCGAAGGGGTCACGCCCGTGCTCATCATGTGTGACGGCGAAGGCCACCTCGGTGATCCCGACGAGGCCGCGCGCATCAAAGCGGTGGAGAACCATCGCAAGTGGATAGACGCAGCGAAGTTCCTGGGCTGCCACAGTATCAGGGTCAATGCCCATACCAGCGGCAAAGGCACCCGGGAGGAACAGGCAAAAATCGCCGCAGACGGCCTCCGCCGGCTCAGTGAGATAGGCGCAGCCGCCAGCATCGGCGTCATCGTCGAAAACCACGGCATGCTTTCCAGCGACGGCGGCTGGCTCAGTGGCGTGATCGCCTCTGTGGGGCTCAAAAACTGCGGCACGCTACCGGATTTTGGAAACTTCCGCCTTGAGGGAGACAAGGAATATGACCGCTATAAGGGAGTGGATGAGATGATGCCCTTCGCCAAGGGAGTCAGTGCCAAGAGCCATGACTTTGATGAAAAAGGCAACGAAACCCACACGGACTACCGCAAAATGTTGGACATCGTAGTGAAAAAGCACAAGTACGGCGGGTTCATCGGCATCGAATATGAAGGAAGCATCCTCAGCGAGGCAGACGGGGTAAAAGCCACCAAAGCACTTCTGGAGAAAGTCCGCACCGAGATGGCCGCTTAAGACAAACCGACCGTGAGCTAACAATAATATATGAAATCAATCTCGTTTTCCGGCGCGCTGTTGTTGCCATTGCTGCTAGCTGCTCCAGCATCAGCCAGCACGCACTCCATGATCATCGCCAGCAGTCAGAAGGCCAGAGTGAAGGCGGCGAAAGCCGGGCTCGCCGTCCGGGCAGCGAAGCCCTCACGCCCGCACCGGGCCCGCAATCGTTTGTCCAGCACCGGTAACATTACAGAAGGCGGTATCGGTGTTATCATCAGTGACGCCCCGCCAAACCTTATTACTATCGGTGCCGGCTCCCTCCTGCAATCCGGTTCCCTCCTGCAATCCGGTAGCTTTGCTACTGGCAGCTGGAGCGGAAACGCTCTCACCCTCGGGAATTCCAACCTCATTGGAAGCCTCACCATCTCAGAAACTCTAAACGTGAATGTGGCGGCCGGCACAGTGAGTAATGTAACGGGCGGAATCTCCGGGGCGACTTTATCCTCAGGCCTTGTGAAGGGCGGCTCTGGCACGCTGAGCCTGTTGGGGACGAATACCTTCAGCGGAATGA
>JAYVJI010000750.1:0-1605 GCA_043769435.1 Verrucomicrobiota bacterium | reverse complement strand
CCCGAAATGTTTCAGGCGATCCGGTTTTACGTGGGATTGGATGAGGCCACTAACAATTCGGATCCAAATCAATACGAGCCTGGGCATCCGCTTCATCCGCAGGCGGCCGGACTGCACTGGGGCTGGCAAGGCGGCTATATTTCCATGGCCGTCGAAGGGAATTGGCAGCAGCCTAACGGAAAATTCTCCGGCTGGTCGTGGCACCTAGCGACGCCGGCTATGAGAACAAAAGTAGAGATTCCAGTGGACCTTGACTGCACAAAAACCAGCTCCGTCACCATCGCTCTGGATGTCAGTCGACTGGGCAGGGGGATCGATATGCTAAAAGACGGGGCCACTACCCACTCGCGTCCCGGCGACAGCCTCGCGCTGAGGTTGAGGGAAAATCTGGCTGGGGCATGGAGTATCGCCAGGCTGAGCAGCGACCGGTTTCAAGACGTGAGGCCGAGCGTAAAAGCTGAGTCGGCCCCTCTGCATGGTACGCCGCTGGAGCTGCGGTTTTCCGCACGCCTTCCAAAGGTAACTCTCCCGACGGATAATTTGCCTACGGTGGAGGGAGTAGCGCTGGGAGCAAAGCTGTTTGCTGAGAAGGCGCTATCTGTAAACGGAACGCAGTCCTGCGCCTCCTGCCATCTCCGCGCGGCAGCTTTCACCGATCCCGGTAAAGCGCTGAGCAGCGGAGCCACCGGCGCAGTGGGCCGGCGCAATGCCATGCCCCTTTTCAACCTAGCATGGCAGTCCGGATTTTTTTGGGATGGACGGGTCGAGGGGCTGAGAAACCAAGTGATGCACCCGGTCACGGATGCCACCGAAATGGGGCAGCCTGATGCGGAATCAGCTATGAGGGCGCTGCAGCGGGATCCTGTCTACGCCGGGTTGTTTGAAAAGGCATTCGGCGGGCCGGAGGTCACGGCGGGCCGGGTGGGATTGGCCCTTGAGCAGTTTTTGCTAGCACAAATCTCGCAGAATTCGCAATTTGACAGAGCGGCCCGGGGTGAGGAAAAGCTGACCCCGGAGGAACAGCGTGGACTGGAACTTTTCGTGACGGAGTTTGATCCCGCACGGGGTCTCCACGGGGCGGATTGCTTTCACTGTCATGGCGGTAATCTCTTCACCAATGGCCAGTTTGCCAACAACGGGCTGGATACGGAATTCAAGGACAAAGGCCGTGCCGCGGTGACCGGTATGGCCGCAGATGATGGGAAATTCCGTGTCCCCAGCCTGAGGAATGTCATGCTGACTGCCCCCTACATGCATGATGGCCGCTTCAGCACGCTGGAGCAGGTCATCGATCACTATGATCACGGTGTGCGATCCAGCAGCACGCTCGACCCTAACATTGCCAAGCACCCTGTTCAGGGCCTCGGCCTGACCCCGGATGATAAAGCAGCATTGATAGCCTTTTTGAAAACCCTCACTGACGAAACCTTTCTCCGCCCCGACACCTCCACCGCAGTAAACTGATCATGAAATATCTAAGTGCGCTCACCTTCATCCTAGCAGCCATCTGCGGCAGCAATCCCGCATATGGCGATGCAGCCACACACGCTGACGATGACACCTTTGCGCTGGAAGCGGCGCTGCTGCTGCCGAAGGCGCGATTCC
>JAYVJI010000749.1:0-6003 GCA_043769435.1 Verrucomicrobiota bacterium | reverse complement strand
GATCTGCCGACTATCTGAGATGAAGGAGGGTTCCAGCGGGAGGATCCGTGCGTTGCCCGAGGGCTTGCCTTCGCTGGCTAGGCTGCGGGAAATGGGGTTGTTGCCGGGGACAGAGCTGAAATTCATCCGCCGGGCGCCGCTCGGGGATCCTCTGGAGTTTGCGGTGCGGGGGGCGCTGCTTTCGCTGCGGGGAACTGAGGCCGCACTCATAGAGGTGGAGGTAATAACGTGAGCGCGAAGAAAGCGACTACGGAGGGGATGGTCTATGCCTTGGTGGGAAATCCTAACTGTGGGAAGACGACGTTGTTTAATGCGCTAACGGGCATGAGGCAGAAGGTGGGGAACTATCCCGGCGTGACGATTGAGAGGAAGGAGGGAAATTGCTATTCGCAGCACGGGGTGAAGCTGAAAGTGATCGATCTGCCTGGTTCTTACAGCCTGAATGCCCGATCGCCCGATGAGGCGATTCTTCGCGATGTTCTGTTAGGGCGGAGGAATGACACGCCGAGGCCGGAGCGGATTATTTGTGTCGTGGATGCCTCGAACCTAGAGCGGAATCTGTATTTGTTCACGCAGATCGTGGAGCTGGGGCTGCCGGTGATCCTAGTGCTGAACATGGCGGATGTGGCGGAGAAAAACGGTGTCAGGATAGATGCGGTGCGGCTTTCAGAGAGGTTTGGCGTGCCGGTGATACCGATGGTGGCAAGCCAAGGGAAGGGCCTGGTGGAGTTGAAGCTGGCGATGAGCCGTGCGGAAATGTCTCCGCCGCGCCCGTTGCTGGACGCACTGCCGGTGCCGGTGCGCGGGGCGCTGGTGCGGAGCAGGGAAGCGCTGGCCGCGGCGGGCGTGGTGAGCGCCACGGCGTCCCCGCTGGAGCCACTCTACCTTATCTCCGGCCACGATCCCACTCACTACGGGATCGATGCGGCTGCGGTGGCATTGATCGAAAACGCCCGTGCCCAACTCGAGCGCGAGATCCCCGGCTGGGAGGACCGCATGGTCTCGGCCCGCTATGACGCCATCATGAATGCGATGGACGGTGTACTGCGCAGGCCGGATACCGCATCCGCCACGATGACTGACCGGATCGATGCCGTGCTGCTGCACCGGGTCTGGGGCTGGCTGGCGCTGAGCGGCCTGCTGGCGTTTTTGTTTTATCTGATCTTCAGTGCCGTGGAGGTGCCGATGAATGCCATCGAGGACGGCTTTCGCTGGCTGGGCGGTAAGGTGACTGACTGGATGCAGCCCGGGGATCTGCGGGATCTGCTAACGGATGGTGTCATCAGCGGAGTCAGTGGGGTGTTGATTTTCCTGCCTCAGATTCTGCTGCTGTTTTTTTTCATTGGTTTCATGGAAGATACCGGGTATATGGCCCGGGTGGCGTTTCTCATGGACCGGATCATGAGTCGCGTGGGGCTGAATGGGAAGAGCTTCCTGCCGATCTTGAGTTCTCATGCTTGTGCGGTGCCGGGGGTGATGTCGGCACGGTCGATTGAGAGTCCACGGGACCGGTTGATCACGATACTGGTGGCTCCGCTGGCCGCCTGCTCGGCGCGGTTGCCGGTGTATCTGCTGCTGATCGCTGCGATGGTGCCGTCGGGGATGGTCCCCGCTTTTACCAAGGCGTCGATTATGCTGGGGCTTTACGCCTCAGGGATAGTGGCTGCGTTTGGCTTTGCGTGGCTGTTCAGCAGTCGGCTGCTGCCGGGTAAGCCATCGCCGCTGATCCTTGAATTGCCGGGGTATAAAATGCCCTCGTTTTCATCGATCCTGAGGCAGATGTGGTCACGGGCGTGGATGTTCATCCGCCGGGCGGGCACTGTGATCATGGGGTTGAGCATTCTGCTATGGGCAGCGTCCACCTATCCGAAGCTGGAGGTCCCGGAAGGCGGGACCGCTGATAAATCTGCGGCGCTGGCCCACAGTTTTGCCGGACGGCTGGGGCACATGGTGGAGCCAGTCATCAGGCCCATGGGCGCTGACTGGAAGATAGGCGTGGGGCTGATCTCTTCCTTCGCTGCGCGGGAGGTTTTCGTGAGCAGCATGGCCGTGATCTACAGCGTGGAGGAGGAGGAAGGGGATGATGATGACACTGTCCAGGCGAGGCTGCGGGACCGGCTCAGGGATGAGAAACGTGCGGATGGCACTCCTGTCTACACTCCCGCTCTCTGCGTCTCGCTGATGATCTTCTTCGTTTTTGCCATGCAATGCCTGAGCACGATAGCCGTGGTCCGGCGCGAAACGCACTCATGGAAGTGGGCGCTGTTTCAGCTGGCGTATATGACCGGCACGGGCTACGTGCTGGCGGTTGCGGTGTGGCAGGGCACGCGTATGCTGAGCCCGTGAACGCAGACTGGCAATCCATCGCCGCTCCGGTGATCGTGGGGATGACTCTCACGGTATTCGTGTGGCGGTATCTCGGGCGGCGGCGCGGGCCGGGTGGCTGCGCCGGCTGTGCGTGCCCTCCCAAACCCGCCGGGGACATCCACGCCGGCGACAAAATCCGGCGGAGTTGATCCTGCGGGAGGGAGATTCGGTTGTATTGGTTTCGTTCAATGAAAGTGACCAGACCCGGGCGGGTTTATTTCATTGCGGTATCGGGATTTATGTTGCGTTCACAGCCGCCCGGTGGACATTCACCTAACCACTGAGTCCCTTATGTCCGAGAATACATCTTCTTCCGCCCTGCCTTCCGACGACGTCGCAGCCATCGACCAGCTGCGTGAATCCTACAGAAAGCTCGCTGCTGAACTCGGTAAGGTTATTGTCGGACAGCAGAGCGTGGTGGAGCAGCTTTGCATATGTTTGTTCGCCCGGGGGCACGCCTTGCTGATGGGGGTGCCTGGTCTGGCGAAGACACTACTGATTTCGAGGCTTGCAGAGACGATGTCGCTGAGCTTCAGCCGTATCCAGTTTACGCCCGACCTGATGCCCATGGACATCACGGGCACGGACATCCTCCAAGAACTCCCAGGGGGGAAACGCCAGTTCGAGTTTGCCAAGGGACCCGTCTTT
The DNA here is from genome assembly GCA_043769435.1 of Verrucomicrobiota bacterium. Taxonomy (GTDB): domain Bacteria; phylum Verrucomicrobiota; class Verrucomicrobiia; order Verrucomicrobiales; family V1-33; genus JAYVJI01. The sequence continues at coordinate 2,988 of JAYVJI010000749.1, read as the reverse complement.
GCGAACATCGTCCTTGCTGATGAAATCAACCGCGCCCCGGCCAAGACCCAGGCGGCCATGCTGGAGGCCATGCAGGAACACCGCGTCACCGTCGCGGGACGCACCTACACACTGGATTCCCCTTTCTTTGTGCTCGCCACTCAGAACCCCATCGAGCAGGAGGGAACCTATCCGCTGCCTGAGGCTCAGCTGGACCGCTTTATGTTCATGATCGGGGTGGACTATCCCAGCCGTGAGGAGGAGATCACCATCGCGCGCACCACCACAGGTGCCAGTCTCCCCCGGCTGGAGCATGTGCTGGATGGATCAAAGGTCCTCGCATATCAGGAACTGGTCAGGCGTGTGCCGGTCCCGGATCATATTTATTCCTTTGCCGTGGACCTAGTGCGGCGCACGAGACCGTCCGGCAAGGAGGCTCCAGAGTGGCTGAAGCCGCTGGTAGGCTGGGGCGCGGGCCCTCGTGCGGTGCAGTATCTCGTGCTGGGGGCCAAGGCCCGCGCGGCATTGCTCGGCAGCTACATGGTGCGCATGGAGGACGTCGCTGCCGTCGCAGAGCCGGTGCTCCGCCACCGGGTCATGACTACGTTCACAGCGCAGTCTGACGGGATCGACAGCATCGCCGTCACCAAGCGGCTGGTAGAGGAATTGAGAAAAGAAGGCTGAGAGCGGGATCATCTCCGGATCTTTCCTATTCATTTTTCTGATGAAATCCAGTCACAGCTTTCTCGACAGCGCCGTATTGTCCCGGTTGCTGGCACTGCCCTTGAACGCGCGGCAGGCCATGACCGGGGGCGTGTCAGGCAGGCATCGCAGCCCGGTGCGCGGGTCGTCGGTAGAGTTTTCACAATACAGAAAATATGTGCCCGGTGACGATACCCGCCGCCTGGACTGGCGGACCTGGGGACGCACCGACCGCTTTTATATCAAGGAATTTGAGGCGGACACAAATCTGCGCATGGCGCTCATCGTCGATGCCAGCGGCTCCATGGGATACGGCCCTGCGGGGGCGACGAGGCTCGATTATTGCCGGAAACTGGCAGGCTCGCTGGGCTACCTCGCGGCGCAGCAGGGTGATGCTGTGGGTCTGTGGGGAGTAGGCAGGGATCACCGGGGAAAGCTGCCGGCGAAGCGCGGTGCCGGGCATCTCCGCATCGTCCTTGATCAACTGGCGGGGCTGGAACCCAAAGGGGAAACTACGATTTTGGAATCACTGCACGAAGCGGCGGAACAGATCAGTCAGCGGGCACTGGTCGTGATTGCCTCGGATTTTTTCATTGAGCCCGCCGGGCTCAAGCAGGCGCTGCAGCACTTGAGATTCCGGAAGCATGATATCGCTTTGTTTCATGTGCTCGACCAAGTGGAGCTGGACTTTAACTTCGACAGGCCGGCGCGGTTTGTCGATATGGAAGGTGGTGAAACCCTGCTGGCCGAGCCCTCGCTGATCGCCCGGCGCTACCAAGAGGTGGTGAAAAAATTTCTCGCTGAGTTTGATGATGTCATCCGCACCACCGGAGCGGACTACCACCGTGTGCTCATGCAGGATCCCTATGAAGGAGTCCTCGCAAAATTTCTGCTTGCCCGGCTGCAATCCAAAGGCCGCCGCTGATACCGCATGAGTTTTCTCCAGCCACTGCTGCTCATCGCTCTGCCCCTGGCCCTGCTGCCGGTGGTCATTCACCTGATCCATCTGCTGCGGCGGCGGCAGGTGAAGTGGGCTGCCATGATGTGGTTGATGATGGCGCAAAAGATGAACAAAGGCCTGTCCCGGTTGCGGCAGTATCTGATCCTGCTTTTTCGCGTGCTCGCGGTGGCGGCCATCATTTTTGTCATCTGCCGGCCACTTGCAGGCGGGCTCCTTGGCTTGACGGGCGGGGCGCCGGATTCGGTGATCGTGCTGCTGGACCGCAGCGCCTCCATGGAGGAGAAACTGCCCGCCACCGGTGTCAGCAAGCGTGTCGCCGGACTGCGGAATCTGGCCGCAGCTATCAAAGATGCCTATGGCAGCAGATCGAAGCTCGTCCTCATCGACAGTGCGACCCTGGAGCCGGTGGCGTTTGAAAAGCCGGATGCTCTGCTGGATATGCCGCAGGCCGGGCCATCGGAGACGGCTGCGGACATTCCCTCCCTGCTGCAGGGGGCGCTGGACTATATCACTGCTAACAAAACTGGGCGCACAGATGTATGGCTGGTGAGTGACCTCCGCCAGTCCGACTGGAATGCCGGGGGCGGCCGCTGGCAGGGGCTGCGCAGCGCCTTCACCGCGCTGCCCGGGGTGCGGTTTCAGGTGCTGGCCTATCAGGAAACTCAGCCGTCGGATATGGGCATAACGGTGGAAAAAGTAACGCGTCGCGAGACCGCAGATAAGGCGGAACTCCTGCTCGATATACGCATCCAGCGGGCTGAGCCGATGAGTGCCACACTGAAGGTCCCCATCCGGGTTGTTGTGAATGGCGTGAGCAGCACTATCGATGCTGAGCTGAAGGGCACGCAGGCATTGCTCCAGGCGCAAAGCATTCCCATCGACAAGGCCACCAAACGTGGCTGGGGCCGGGTGGAACTGAGCGATGATGCCAGCCCGGGGGACAACGCTTTTCACTTTGTATTTGATGAACCGGCGCCGCTGAAATCAGTGGTCGTGAGCGAGCGCGGTGAGGTCTCAGGGCCGCTGGTCGCGGCTCTCACGGCTCAGGCCGATCCATTGAGAAAGTACCAGTCCATCGTCTTGCCGGCGGCGCGGGCCGCAGAAATTGCATGGGACGAGACCGCTCTCATCCTTTGGCAGGCGCCGCTCCCTGCTCCGGAGTCGCCGGTGGCGAGGCAACTGGACGCTCACTTGAAGGCTGCCCGGGGACTGCTCTTCCTGCCGCCGGACACTCCTGATGGCAGGGACTTCGCCGGCATACGCTGGACCAGGTGGGAGGCGGCGCCGCAGGGTCAGACGGTGCTGGCTGACTGGTGGCGCAGTGATGCTGGCTTGCTGGCCGGGAC
>JAYVJI010000748.1:0-1510 GCA_043769435.1 Verrucomicrobiota bacterium | reverse complement strand
GCACTTTCCACCCTGTCCACTGAGTGGTGGCACCTGATGATTTTTCGCTTCCTCAGTGCGCTGGGGATCGGGGGAGAGTGGGCGGTGGGAGCGGCGCTGCTCAGTGAGACGCTTCCCCGCACATGGCGTCCATGGATCGCCGCAGTGCTTCAGACTGCGGTAAATCTGGGGATCCTCGCGGCCTGCCTAGCTGGTGCGCTGATGTCAGGGTTGCCTGAGCGGTATATTTTTCTGGTCGGCCTGCTGCCTGCTCTCATCACACTCTGGATACGGAAGGCGGTGCCTGAGACCCAGGAATGGGCAGACGCCCGCAACTCCGCTCCGGTGCCCGGAATCATGGCGCTGTTTGCTCCCGGGCAGGCATCCAGCACGTGGAGAGCGCTGCTGCTCTGCGCGGTGGTGCTGACGGCCCACTGGGCTTTTCTCTTCTGGCAGCAGAGCGCCGTCAGGTCTCATCCGGCCTTCGCCGGTGCTCCCCTAGCGGATAAAAAGCAGGCGGTAACCGTGGCGTTTGCCGTATTGATAGGCGCTTCCATGCTGGGAAATTTCCTAGCTGGTGGCCTGGCGCGGAAATGGGGTTACGGTCGCGCCATCGCTCTTATGTCGGTAGGTTACGGGCTTTCTGTGGCTGCGGCTTTCAGCAAAGTCTGGTCCTGGGATGTGATGTTAGGGTGGTTCGCGCTCATTGGGATTTGGCAGGGACTCATGGGGTTGTTTACCATGGCGCTGCCCCCGCTTTTTCCCACTTTGCTCCGGACCACGGGCGCGGGATTCTGCTTCAATATCGGTCGCCTGGCCGCCGCCGCCGGGACAGTCATTTTTGGTGTCTACGCCTCAGTCGGCAATACCGGTAATGCACTCTTCTGGTCGTCCCTGCTTTTCATTCCCGCTGCAGCACTAGCCTTGTTGCTGCCCAGTCCCGCCGCGGCAATAGATACTCCCGGGGCAGGAAATTGATTGATTGATTGATGACTCCATGGCGCTACTATCCGCAGCTCCCCTCGAAATCCTCCGGATAGGTTCCGCTGAGATCTTGATCCAGCGGGATGATCTTATTCACCCCGTGATTTCTGGAAATAAGTCCAGAAAGCTAGCGGGGTGGATGCAGAGAGCACGCCGGGAAAATAGCACGACGCTGGTCACTTTTGGCGGCGCGTTTAGTAATCATCTTGTCGCGACCGCCTGTATGGCACAGGCCGCTGGGCTCCACTCCACCGGCATTCTGCGCGGCGACGAAGTCCGGGACAATGCCTGCCTCGCCGCAGCGCAGGCATACGGAATGAGGATCTGTCGGGTCAGCCGTGACCTTTATCGCGACCATGCCCGGGCCCTAGCGCAGGTCCGTGCTGCGCATCCGGACATGGACTGGGATAGGTCTCTGGTGATCCCTGAGGGCGGTTGTGGGGTTGAAGGATATGAAGGGTTTCATTCATTGATCGATGCATGGCGGGTGGCTGGCTGCTGCCCGGAAGCGGTGCTCCACGCATCTGCCACCGGGACGACTGCCGTG
>JAYVJI010000747.1:0-14259 GCA_043769435.1 Verrucomicrobiota bacterium | reverse complement strand
TGGCAACGGGTGCTCATGCTGCTTTGGATTTTCCTGCCCGTCGTCACCGGCATCCTCTACATCGCCAGCCCGGACCTATTACTTTCCACACAGAAAATCATCTGGAACCTCAGTGGCATCACAGCATCCACCACGTGGAGCGCAGTCGAGGCTACCACAGCTGGCCAGCGTGCCATCTCATTTTTCAGTTGGATCAGTGTCCCCTTCTTTGTGGGGACCTGCGTGCTCTTCGCCGCCATGCAGGGCCTGAAAGTCTATGAGGAAATCGTAGAGGGAGGCAAAGAAGGAATGGCCACCGTCCTGCGTGTCATTCCCTACGTCGTCGCCATGCTGGTAGCCATCAGCATCTTCCGGGAAAGCGGCGTCCTTAAGCTCTTGGAAAACGCGTTAGCGCCACTCCTTGCCCTGCTCCACTTTCCTGTGGAGGTCCTGCCCATGGCCATCGTGCGGCCACTCAGCGGCGGTGCCGCGCGTGGCGTGCTGGACAGCATCATTCAATCCAATGGTCCTGACAGCCTGCAAACCATGATCGCGGCGACCATCAACGGCAGCACCGAGACCACCTTCTATGTGGCCGCCGTCTACTTTGGCAGTGTCGGCATCCGCCGGATGCGGCACGCCCTCACCGCAGGCCTCGCCGCCGACGCCGTAGCCATGGCCTCCGCCGTGTTTTTCTGCTCCCTCTTCTACACCGAGCCACTAGCCAAAGCCCCTACTGCCCCCTCCCCTGCCCCGGTCGCTGCCACTGTTAATTCAGAAGTGCCCACCCCGGCACCGCCCCAGCCGAAGTAAATTCAGACAGTCCCTATCGTGCCGCCGCCTAACCAGCCCGCGGGATGATGCAGCAGAGGATGACCGGTGATTGCGCCCATGACATGATTGGCTGGATGCCACTGCCACTGCCATGGCACCCACGCCACGACGGCTCCTTTTTCAAGCATGCGCGGATAACGCACCATGAGCGGGATGCGCGTGGATTCGTCTTTGAGCGACTGTTGTAGCCCGAAACGCAGGTCATTTGTAGGCAGCGGCAGGTTGGGGCTTCACACCCAGTTCTGGGTAGTTGAAGCCGCTCTTCCGTGGTTTGTATTCGCCGACGATGTCCACGCTGCGCGTGGCGGCCACGGCTGGATCCATTTCCATGCACCAATGGGCGGCGTTGCTAATGAGGCGGCGCAGGCCGACGTTCTGCAAGTCAGTGCCGCTGCCCATGGTGGAGTGAAAAACACGGGCGACTTTACCTGTGCTGGTGCTCCAATTTTTAATCCATGCGACGGGGAGTGGCTCCAGGGCCGTGTTCGGCGGGTCGTCGTGATGGCGGCCAGTGAGCGGCTGGCCCCACACGAGCGCGGTGCATCCCGCAGGCAGCCCGGTGCCTTCCTTGTAGGTGCGATAGACGTCGGAGTTTCCCCAGATGTCGCTCACGCCGGTGAGGATGGGATGTTGCTTCTGATCGGCGGCGATGATCCCACGGGTAGAGTCAGCCTGCCAGTGCCCGTGGTGCCCCATGAATGCTCCGCCAAGCACGTCTTCACCCCAGCGCACCTGTTTGCCATTTATCTTGTAGGGCAGGGCTGCCTGGAAGCCGTGGTTGCCCGTGCGCAGCGCCATGATGGGTTTGCCCGAATCCACATATTTCACAACGTGCTCGCGCTCCGCCATCGGCAGGGTCAGCAGGCGGGAGAAAAAGACCACGAGATCCGCCGAGGCGAGATGCTCGAGTCCGGGGATGTGATGCTCTTTGAACTCAGCCTCTTTGCCCTTCTCCGGATACACCGGCATCGTGGGATCCACTTCGCCTTTTTCGTTCACGCCAAAAAGCACAGTGCAATCAAAGCCATGATGCGTGCTGAGAATCTTGGCCATCATCGGCATGGACTGCTCGCTGCGGTACTCCTGATCCCCGGCGATGAGCACGATGTGCCTGCCTTTGCCGGGGCCATCGCCGCCGGGATACGTGAGCCAGAGTGGGCTTTCCGCCACGGGGTGCGCGCGCGTCAGGGTCGCCGCGAAGAGTGTCAGGAGGAGAGAGCGGATCATGGTGTCAGTTTTTCGGAATTTCGTTTACGGTGTAGTAGGCCTTCCGGTGCAGCAGGGGCTCACCGGTCCGGGCGGTGATTTTGGCAAAATCGAAATCGTGGATGTGGTCTTCCGTGATTTTATCCAGCCGCAGCATCACACTGAGACCATCGGCAGCGGGCGTAGTGCTGAGGACCCGGGGCGTGGTCTGGTCCACTTCCGGGCTGCCATAGGCTCCGTGGTAGATGTGCGTGTAGGTCGTCACGGCATAGCTTTCGGGCCTCGCGGCGACGTCGGAATTCACGGGTTTAGTGAAGGTGATGAGGAAGCCGTCTTTGCGGATATTGATCTCCTTCACCTCGAATGGTGATGCCCGTCCAGTCCATGCGCTGGAGCGCAAAGGGTTCGGTGCCCCGCACGGGCCATTGGGTGCTGGTGGTGAAACCCGCAGCCATAAGCTGTCCGCGCGGCGTGAACTCCACATTCATGATGCCCGTGGCCAGTCCCTCGCGGAAGGGATAGCACGCTCCCTGCCACACGCCGTTCACCTGCTCGGTGGTGGCGCGCACGATGATGCTCTGAGTGTAGTCGCCGAGAAATAACTGACCATCGAAAGGCCCGAATTTTCCACCCGTCTGCGCCAGACGGAAACCGGAGATGGAGCGCCCCATTTTGATATATGGGAAGCGCACGGCCGGCGGCACGAGTTCCGGCACACGACGCCGTTCCACTGCCATCCTCGAATTTGTCTTCGGCTCCACGGCGGGGGCCTTGAGGTCTTGGGTAAAGGGATACCAATTGTAACTCGCGGGGTGACCGAGGAAGCCGCCGGGCTTCACATGTTTCAGCGAACAGCAGCCATTCCACGGCCCCTGACTTTCCGTGACAAACATCGCGCCCTGTCCATTTGCCCCCACCCCTCCGGGGCTGCGCAGGCCACTGCACAAGGGAATCATCTTGCCCGCAGGCGTCACCTTCACCGCCCAGCCGCGATAGAGATTGTGCGATTCGTAGGAAGCACTGAGCCCGAGCGCGACCCAGATGTTGCCCTCTGCGTCGGGCTTTGAGCCAAAGGCGAATTCGTGTCCCTCGGCGTAGCCCCAGTTGCTTGTCAACGTGTCGTAGCGGTCGGCGACTTCATCCCCATCGGCATCGCTGATGCGCGCCACCTCGCCCCACGTCGTCGCCAACATAGCGCCATCGCGCCACGCGAGGGAAAAAATTTCATCCTGCCCGGTGGCAAACAAATGGAACTCCGGCTGCGGTGGTGATTCGAGTGCGCCCTTCACAAAGTAAATGTCTCCGCGCCGCGTGCCGACCGCCAGCCTGCCATCCGGCAGAAACTCCAGCCCGCCAGGCCGCATCGGCACAGTGGGCGGTATGGGGATGCTGGTTATAGGATAATACTTCGTTTCCTCCGCAGCGGTGCCCCACATCTCGCCTAGGTCTTCGTCCGCACAGGCACATGAAAGAATGGCGGGCGACAGCAACGCTGAGCACAAGAATATTGCCGCCCTCATGTTTCTGTGTCCGATCTTTACGGCGTTAAGTTTGCTGTTCATAGGCTTGCGGTTCACCAACGGTATTCCAGCACGAGCCGGGTCTCGCCCATCGGCAGTGTGAGCGGGATGAGCACCTCCGCAGGCGTGCCAACGCGCGTGGTGGCCTCAGTTTCCGTTACGATTTGGAGCCGCAGAGTTCCCAGCAGAAATTCTCGCGCGGCGACTTTCTCCACGCTTTTCCCTGCGGCGGCGCGAAAGTAAAAGACCCCCTGCGCGGCCGGGGCTGTGAAGCGCAGCGAGCGGCGGAAAAACGCGCGTCCATCCCCGCCGCGCTCGTCCTCAAAAAAGTCCTCCACCGCGATGTCGCCGTATCTGTAGAGGAAGGCAGGGCGGCGCTTCGCATCGAGCGCATAGCCGCGGAACTCATAGCCGTGGTCCGAAGGGAAAGCATGATTCGTTTTTCCTTTTGTGGGCCAGTTGTCATCCATCGTCTGCAGCCGGTGAAACGGGATGCCGGGCGGGAGCGAAATGGCGTCGCTGCCGCGTGGGTGGAACGAGCCGAAATTCACGCTGGCAAACTCATCGCGCCAAAGTTGCCGCAGCGCCATCTCGCCCGCATCAAATGCCAGATTCACCCGCTCGGGATACCCCACGCCGATACCGCGATAGCCCGTGACAGGGCTTTGGCCGCGACAGATTTCCGCCACGTCACCCACACGCAGTTCATTCGACTGGCGCGAGAGGCCCACCGGTTTTTTCGCACGCTCGCCGTCAGCGAGGTAGTTCCAGATGGCCTCGATTTGCAGCGCGCTGTCGCCGTCGAGAATGGCTGGCCGCACGGATTTTCCGTCAGGCCAGAAGCCCGGCATGATGACCGTAGGGTGAAAGCGCGACGGCTGGCGCATGTATAGATCGAACCAGTTCCGCTGCACACGTTCCGGCGTGCGCGCGATGTCGAGAGCGCTGATTTCACCGGACTTCTGGCCATTGAACGAGTGGCAGGCGATGCAGCCGAGGCCGGTTCCACCGACGAGTTCGTATCCCGCAGCCTTGGATTCTACCAACTGCTCCACCTTCGGCAGCGTCGCCTTTTCCAGGACATCCACCTTGCCAAACAACTCCGCCAAATGCCCCACCTGCGCCTCGCCATACTGCGGCATGGCGGCGTCCACATAGTCGCGCTGGCGCTTGCCGTGCAGCATCACGGCAGAGAGCCACTGCGGCGTGAGCTTTGCGCCTATGCCCGTGAGCGGCGGGGGCACGCGCCCTTGGTCCCCCAAGGACGGCTGGGTGCCGGTGAACAGCGCGCGACGCTCCGGCGAGGGCCCGCCAAGCCCCGTGCGCTCGTGACAGGCGATGCAGTTCAGCGCCGCCAGCGTCTTATGTATCCGCTGCGCGTCGTCGAGCTGCGGCTGGGGCGCGACAGGCAGCGCTGCGACAATGTGCGCACGCTGTTCCGCGCTGAAACCAAATCGCGGCCACGCGCCGGCGCCTTCGCTCAGGCAACCTCGCTCCGCATCCAACTTCACAAACTCCGTCGCCGCTACGCCCGGTACATTCGCATCATCGTGGCAATTCGCGCAACGCAGCATGGCAAAGTGCTCCCGCCCGTGCGCGGCCAGCGCCGCATCCACCACCAGCGGTTTGAACGGCGCGACGGGCTCTTTTTCCACCGACAGCATCGCCCCTGGCACCGGCCCGCGCGCACTCCCGGGTGCTTCCATTTCCATGGAAAACTTCGCCGCGTGTCCCGTGTGGAAATACGTGAGCCGGATGGCGTGAGCCCCCGCGCTCAACTCCACAGACGCTTTGAAATCCATCACGCCGCGCCGGTCGCTGGGTGGCTGTTGCACCAGCGCCTTGCCATCCACTAACAGCGTGCCGCCATTCATCGTGAGGAAAAACGTATGTGTGCCCGGCGTGGTCACATGCAGCCAACCCGCGTAGTCCACCGCCGTATGCTGCGGCAGCTTGCCAAGTTGCGCGGGGTCGAAATCCGCCACCTGCCCGCCGCGTTCCGCGTTCACATTTTCGCTCTCCAGCCCCTCCCACACCTGCCCGCGATACCAGGTGTAGCGCAGCCCGCCAGGCACGCGCGTCTGCTGCGTGAGAAAGTGCGCGATTCGCTCCGCCTCGCGGTCAGGGAGCTGCATGTCCGGCATCCGCCCCGACGGACGCACCACGTGCGGCTGACGCAAAAAATCTGTCAGGCTGCGGCGCGAATACTTGCCATGCAGAGCACCCAGCGGCACCGAGCCAGCCATCGGCAATTCCATGGCCCGCTCTTCGCGCGGCGCATGACAGGCTGCACACCCGCGCACATGGAACAACCGCTGCCCCTCGCGCGCCGCCACCGGGTCCGGTGCTTCCGGTGCAAACGATGCGGGCTTTTGCGACAGCAAAAAGTGCATCAGCGCCTCCGCTGTGCGCGCCTTCTCCTCCACCGGCAGATGCGCCAGCACATCCGGCATCGTCGTGCCCGGCTTCGTCCCACGCGGGTCGCGAAGGAACGCCTCCATGAACTCCGGATGCACCCGCGCCCCGATCTCCGCCAGCCGGGGTGCCTTCCGCGACCGCGCGGCCAGCGTCCCCGCCGCAGCATGACATGCCACGCAATTCATCTCCTCCACCAGTACCAGCCCCGCCACCGCCGGCGGGAGCCCCCCACTCCCCAGCCCGCCAATCACCGGTTCCCCCGCAATGGCTGGGCCACAAAGAGCGCTTAGCAGGAAGAGAATGCGTTTCATTGAAGAATACGGGAGGTGGATAAGTTGCAGCTGAGTCGTCTTTCGCGGCCCACCATTCATCGTTGTTTGAGCAATGCCTCCGCAAATCCCTTGCCCATCAGCGCGAAGGTCTTGGCGCAGCCGAGGTAGTGGTAGCCGGCATTCGAAGCGCCGCGTTTCCACAGCGCCTCGTCGGCGGGCGGGATAAGTTCAGTCTCGAATTTTTTCACATACGCGTTCTTCTGCGCATCGTTCATTTTACCGTCGGCGTTCGCGTGGTCTTTGTGCTTCGAGTCTAGGAAGTGGCGCATCTGGCTTACCTTCTCGCGCTTCTTGTCTATCGCGTCGAGTTCCTCCGACCAAAAGGGCGCGGTCTGCACCGCGAAGACATTGCCTGCAAACTCCGGCAGCGCCGCCGGAGCCGCCATCGCCTTGCGAAACTCCACCGTGTCCTTGTCTGCGTTCAGGCCGCCCACGCCCATCACGCCGATGACGAAAGGCATCTTCGGCGCGCCCACATCCCGCCGCACGTCGCGGATGAAATGCGCTAGCCACTCGCTGTAGAGGTCAAAGCGGCCGACCTTCCCGTGCTCCGGATAAACGTGGCCATCCACCATGTCATTGAATCCTTGCAACCATACAAAACCCGCCAGCTCGTAGCCCTGCCCCTCGTCGTAGGCCGGCACCACACGCTTCGCGTCGGCCAGCACCGCTTTCACATGCTCCACCATCAGCCGATAGTAGTGGCCTGTGGCCTCCTTCTTCTCAACGAGCCACTGATCCATGTCCTTCGGAACACCGTGGCCGGGAGGGCCGTAATAAAGCTTTTTTTGGTAGTCGTTCAGCACATACGGCCCCGCTCCTGGCGGACGGAAATCCGTGTGCAGACTCTTCCCGCCCCACGCCGCCTTGATGATGAGCACCGGCTCCGCCAGCGCCGCATCCATCGTCAGGCCAAACGTGAACTCCGGCCCGATTTTGTCGCCGGGCTTCGTGGAGTCCAAACCCCACATCGAGCCATAGCCTGCCGTCAACTTGCCGCCCAGCACGAAGTTTTCCTCCTCCGCGCCAGTGAGATACGAAATCCACGCGCCCTCGCACACCGCCGGTTTTCCATCCGCCCCGCGCATCATCTTCAAAAGCGGTGCTGTCGCCAAGTCATCGCCGATATAGTCAAACGTCCCCACGTTCGCTGGCCCCTCCATGTTTGACTGCCCGGCGAGGATGAAGACCTTGATGGGCTTCTTTCCGCCGGCGTTCGCGTGACTGGAAAGGAGCGCCGTGAGCGCGAGGACATTGAGCAAAAGTTTGAGCGAAAGTTTCATGGTGCGTATGGTGTGTGTGTATCGTCCGTTCATTTCGCTCGCGAAACCGATTATTTTTCGCGGCCTTCCTCTTCCTCGGATTTCGCTGCTGAGCTTCGCTCGCCGCACGCTGGAGAGCTTTAGATTTGGTTGGGCGGTTGGGTTCATTTGGCACTTGGTTTGCGAGTCAGCGGCTTAGCCAGTTCCCGTTCGATGTCCGCGATGGTTGGCAGTGAGCCACGCAGGTTTTTCGGAAACGACCCCACGAGCCGCGTCTGCCACTGCGCCACTCCAAGGGGCTTCTTCACAAGGTGACGGAGCAGTAGACGGTCATCCGGCGGGAATAGAATAGACCGGCCAGTAGGGGAACAAGCTAGGCCATGACCACTTCCGTATCGTGGAGGCGGGCCAGCACTTTGGCCACGCAGTTTTCCACGGTCATGCCGTGCTTGGAGCGGAGGATGGAGGGCTTACCGTGCTCGACGAAGGCATCCGGCCAGCCGATACGTTCCACCGGGGTATGAATGCCGGCGGTGTGCAGATGCTCGATGACGCCGCACCCAAAACCGTTGATCAGGACGTGATCCTCAAGTGTGCAAATCACCCGGCAGCGGCGAGCATATTTTTCCAGCAGCGCCGTGTCCATGGGCTTGATCCAGCGCGGATTGATGACTGCCACACTGACGCCCTGCTCTTCAAGGCGGGCAGCAGCCTCCACTGCCATTTCGTGCATAGTGCCAAGACCGATGAGGCAGACCTCGTCCCCGTCATGAGTGACCTCCCCTTCCCCTATCTTAAGAAGCACGGGCTCGGCCTTTGGTGCCTTGCCGGTGATCACCCCCCGGGGATAACGGATCGCCGTAGGTCCGGCATCGTAATTCGCCATGGTCCACAGCATATCCACGAACTCGTCCTCGTCCTTTGGCTGCATGTGAATAAGGCCGGGCACATGGCGCAGGTAACCTATATCAAACAACCCATGGTGCGTGGGGCCATCATCGCCACTGAGGCCACCGCGGTCCATACAAAGCCTGACGGGGAGGTTTTGTAGTGCGATGTCATGCAGGATCATGTCATAGGCACGCTGCATGAAGGTGCTGTATATTACCAAAAATGGTCTGAGCCCCTGTGCGGCCAGTCCGCAGGCAAAGAGCGCTGCGTGTTCCTCCGCGATCCCGGTATCAAAGTAGCGCTTATTGACTTTTTCCTTGAACACCGAGAGCCCGGTGCCTCCGGGCATGGCGGCCGTTATCGCCGTGAGCCGTTGGTCTTTCCCGGCAAACTGCACCAGCGAAGTCCCGAGGATCTGTGAGCACGTGGGCGTGGGGGTGGACTCAGTTTCTCCGGTGTCCACCTGGTAAGTGCCAAGTCCATGAAACTTGTGAGGATTCGCCAGCGCCGGCTTATAACCGCGGCCTTTTTCTGTAATGATATGCAGGATGCACGGCTCGTTTTGTTGCTTGAGGAACTCGAAGGTTTTGATGAGCAGAGGGAGATCATGCCCGTCTATCGGTCCGTAATAGCGCAGCCCGAACTCCTCGAAAATCATGTTCATGCCCTCGGGGCTCATGCCGTCGTCCACTACCCTGCTGGGCAGTATAAGATGCTTTGCGCCTTCCTCCATTTTGGAGGCAAAACGACGCAGGCCTTTGCCGGCTATTTTCTCCACGAATTCCGCCGCCTTCTCGTGCAGCCCTGCGTAGGCAGTGCTGGTGGTGATGGAGTTGAAATACCGTGCGATGGCGCCTACGTTTTTGTCAATGCTCCACTCGTTGTCATTCAGCACGACGATCATTCGCTTCGTGCTGGAAGCGATGTTATTCAGAGCTTCAAAAGTAGGGCCGCAGGTGAATGCCGCATCCCCGGCGACAGCCACCACATGCTCGGAAGTCCCCTTCAGATCCCGGGCCACCGCAAAGCCCAGCGCAGCACTCAGCGCCGTACCGGCGTGTCCGGCACCGTAGCAATCGTGCTCACTCTCAGTGCGCAGGAGAAAGCCATTGAGCCCCTGATACTGGCGCATAGTTTCCATGCGTGACCACCGGCCGGTCAGCATTTTATGCACATAGCCCTGATGGCTGACGTCGAAGATGAATTTGTCCTTTGGAGACTCAAAAACTCTGTGCAGTGCTATGGTCAACTCTACCACGCCAAGGTTAGGGCCAAGATGCCCCCCGGTCTCAGCCAGCTTTTCGATGAGGTCTCTGCGGATGGCTTCAGCCAGAGGCCCGAGCTGTGCTTCCGTGAGCCGCTTCACGTCTTGCGGGCCATTAATGGTGGGGAGTTTCTCCATCTTAGTAGAGTCTGATTTCATCTGCTGGTGCGCTGGTCGGTGTGGATGTTGAAGAAGATTTGCGGGATTTTTCCACAGGAGGCGCTGCGGCGGTGAAGGGCTCGGTCACCGCTCCTTGTCGGCCCCTAGCTACCTTTTCCACCCGGAGCTGAGCTTCATCAAGCAGAACAGTGCAGTGAGCCAGCAACTTCCGGCCACGCTCATATCTGTCTACCAGCGTACTGAGCGGATCAGTGCCGGATTCCATGTGGGCGGTGATGTCCTCCAGCTCCGCGAGGGCCTGCTCAAAGGTCAGGTCCGCGAGGGGCACTTCAGACGAAGTTGTTGATTTTGCCATTCCCTGCGATCATTCTGGTTCCTGCCTCCACGCGCAAGCCGGAATGTCCGCACCGGATTAGGAATCAGATGTCCTGATTTTCAGGTAAAACCAACGCGGCGGCAAGCGATTCAAAGTCTGCCCTGCAGGAGCCCGCTGAGCACTTTGCCGATGTCCATGCCTTTGAATTTCGCTGTCAAGTCCGTCGCTTTGGCCGTGATTTCAGCGCCGTAGCGCGTTCCTGTGGTCCTCGCGGTGGCTACTAGTTTGGTGAACTCCTCCTTCAACATGGCTCTATCCAGCTTGCGGCCCGAAGCATAATAACGCTCTGCCACAGCGCCCAGCGCATACGTTGTGGCAAAGGTCAGCGCCGTCCCGGCTACTCCGCCGGTTACCTGTCCTGCCTTTTCCCCGGTCGTACCGCCCAGCCCCCCCATCACACCAGACACTAGGCGGCGGAGGCCGGCATCCAGCACCTGAGACACCGCCCCTATACCCAGTGCGGCGCTGAAGTCCCGCAGGGCATCGCGGTCCAGCTCCAGCCCATGGCGCTTCCCGATGTCATAGACCAGCTTCATCTGCACGGGAATGATCGCCAGCGACCCGGCGGTCTGCGGCAGCAATTCCAGAGCAGCTGTCAGAACCGCGTATCTCAGCAGCACCGGCTCCAGCGCGTCCGCGCCCGATGATTCCGCAGGAGGCAACAACGAAGTCTCCACCACGTAAGCCGGCACAGCGTTCCCAGAAGCAGCGAGCAAAGCACTCAAGCCTGAGAGAAACTCCTGCTCTGACGCCACCGCAGGCCCATTTGCTTCGCAGATGCAACGGGCCATTTCGTAGGCCAGGTCCTTACTCTCCGGGGAACTGAGATTTCCCACCGCCTCACCGAGATTGGCTTCTTTGGTTAGCACTCTTTGATAGGCCGCTGCCAGATCGATGGAGTCCATGTTAAATCCCGCCGCCACACGGCGGAGTGCCGCGTGCTCGACCTCGTCCTTGTTGGAGTCGGCAAATGCGGCGAGCAGTGAAATAGTTAGGATGGCTTCCTGTTCCTGAGTGTTCATAGTGTTAGTGAATGATTAGCTATAGTGGATGTCACTGTGCCATCCAAGGCAAAAAGGCAAGACCCGGATGCGAAGCGAATGACGACGCGGCTCTATGCGCCGCAGCCCTGCGCTTTCGTCTCGCACATTCACACAGAAAGCCTGCCGGATCCGCATCAGCAGGGAGAGAAACACATCAGCGCCATTCTTTCTTCCACGTTTCGGGGATTGTGGATTGGTCAAGGAAGGCCTTGGCTTCGGTCGGGCTGTTGTTGAGCCAGAGGGGCATCATGTTGTTTAAGGCTGCATGGCGTTTGGCCTCGTCTTTTAGACTTAGGCACCATGTGGCGGCGGCTGCGGGGTCTTTGGTTCTTATCCCGCCGGCAAATTTCGCTGCCGCTTCATCATACCATGCGGCGGATTTGTTTTCGTTAAGCCATGTGCCCGCCGCGTTGAAGTCGGCCTCCATCCAGCCACGCGTCAGCTCTGCGGCGGCGACGCCTTGATGGTCCGGGGAAAGGCTGCGGAGTACCTGATCGGCGTTCACAGCGATGTGCGTCATGTTCTCGGGAAGCGTGGCCCACGTTGATAAAATGACGGCTTTTTGTCCGGGCGGTGTCGGTAGGCTGTGCAGCCATTGCTCGAGATTGCCCATCGGATGGAAATGTTCCCAGCGGCGCATTCCTGCGGTCAGTGCCTCCCGTTTGTCGCTCTTCTGAATGCCGGTGGCAGGAAGCGCGGTGAGGAAACTTTGCAGCAACTGTTCATGCAGCTCTTTGGTCGGAGCTAGGGTGAGCGCCATTTGCCAGACGTCGTCTTTTAAATCATCGTGTGTGTTGGCCACCGCTTGGTAGCCAAGTGCCGGCTGGCTCATCAGATGAGAAAAGGCGACACTGGCTTGCCAAAACATGGCGTCCTTTTCGGAAAACTTGGGGATGGCTCCGGACTGCTCGCACTTCAAGATAAAGGCAGCGGATTTGAGCGGCTCCCGTTTCAGCCAACGTCGCGTGAATCCCAGCCATTCGCGCCCGTATTTTTCTGCGCCATCGGGCAGCGATAAGAGAAGCTCGCAGCTTTTTTCGGGATTCTTTCCGGACAATGTTTCGCAAATGGCAGTCGTGAGTTTCTCCGCGCGATCACCGGTAACTCCTCGTGTTTGAACTTCCTGGAAGAGGGTGACGAGTTCTGCTTCGCTCAGGTTGGATAGCTTTTGCAGCGCTGCCGCTTACGTTCCTTGATGGGCTAGGAGGTAGTCTTCGATATTGAAAGTGGGCTTCGCGGGCGCGGATGGATCGATTGAGTTCACCGGCGCTGGTGCGATCACCGGGATGGTTGCTGTCTGTAGTTGTTGCAGTCTTGGCTGCCGGAGGAAATAGATGCCGCCTTCTAACAAGAGCACGAGCCCGGTGATGAGGAGCATGGTCTTCATGGTTTCGGTTGGGCGTAGATGGCGGATTTTTCTTCGGGCGTCAGCTTGGATCGAGCCACGGCGGCTTGGAAGGCAGCGGGGTCGGTTTCGAATCGTCGCCAGAGCCGTTGCAGCGATTCCATGCGCAGGGCGTCATCTGTTATTTCCGTCGCCAAGGCGAATGCGGCCGCAGCGTCGTCCGGCGGGGCCTTGCGTTTGAAAAGCGTGGTGATGGCGATGTCCCGCATGTCTCCCCAGTCATAGGCGCGCAGGGCCGCCATGCGTTGGGCGTCGCCCCATGAGGTTTCGGATTTGAACTCTTCGAGATCACTCAAAAATATCCCAGCAGAGCGCGCGAATTGCGGCGGCGTTAGGTTTTGCTTGAGCCAGTCGAGTCGCTCGGTGACGGATAATCGGTTCGGATTATTCGTCATGTTGGCCTCTTTGACGAAGAGGCTGCTCACGTAGATTTCGTGCTCGCCTTCGAGTTTCAGTTTAGGATAGATTTTGCTCACGTCCGCGAGACTTCCCTTCGTGAGGACTTGGTCTAATAAGGTGGTATAAACGAAGCCCGAGTGTCGGGGGTTCAATTTCGATGTTTCGGTGAGGACAAAGTCCCAGTCCTGTGTGGTGGTTTCTGCAATAAAGTTGCTGAGTAAATTAGCCTTCCCGCCCTCGCTTAAGGGTTGGAAGAATTCAGTCCATTGCTCGGGGTGTGTCACCAGGTATTTTCCCAAAAACTGGGCATAATGCGCATGGGAAAGATCCCCAGTTCCCTTGTCCAGCCAGCCGGAGTCGCGCCATTTTTTGTAGTGGACCATGGCCATGTCCGGGACGGTCTCCGCCAGTCGATTCAACGACATGGCGACGGCTAGTCGAAGGTTTCCATCCGCACTCCACTTGGATGGCAACAGCACGGAGGCATACTCCACGGCGCGTTGCGGTGCGAGCAACTCCAGCTTGTTGAACAATCCCCGAATGACCTGCTGCTGCCGATTCCAGCCACCGGTGAGTTTTTCGATGTCATTGAGCAAAGCGACGAGGCGATCGGCATCAAGGCTTTGGAGGCGGGCATTAGAAGCAATGTAGTCAGCATCTTGACGTGGCAGAAGGTTACATTTGTCCAAATCATTGGCCACGAGTTCGATGTCGATGATGAGGTTCTCGTTTGAGGTTGGCGTTAGGGTCGCCGCGTCTGTTGCGGGATTCACGATCAGCGTGGCGACATGGTGTGGTGGTGCCGTGGTGGTGGATTGGAGCTGGGCGATGGCCATTTCCTGTCGCACCACGGGAATGCTGCCGAGCAGGATAACGATCGCGGCGGCGGTGGCGAGTTGGGTCGTTTTCATAATGGCTAGTGCGTGGGAAATGAGGGTCGGCCATGTGATGGTCTGGGCGTGCTGGAGGGCGGATTTGGCTAATGCGGTGGCGGCTTCGCTGCGGCTTTGCGTCGCCTGCATGGCGGTGAGGATTCCAGTGCTGAGCACCACACCGCGCCGTTGGAGTTTCTCGCGCAGGCGGTCCAGTGCGCGAGAGGATTGCTTCTTTGTGGCCTCGACGGACTTGCCGATGCGGTCACTCAATTCAGCCATGGAGAGCCCTTCCCAATAGCGGAGTCGCAGGACTTCCTGGTCTTTTTCCGGCAACG
>JAYVJI010000746.1:0-3772 GCA_043769435.1 Verrucomicrobiota bacterium | reverse complement strand
GACTGAGTAGTCCGCGGCTGGCAATGGCTTTTTATTCATTATTTGAAATTAGCCTTTACTGGAAGTTGGAACTGATCCGCAAAGGCAGGAAGAGCACCTCCGCGCTCTCCTCCAGCAGCGCCTACAGCCCACTGGGCTGGCGGCGGCTTGGCTCATGCTCCCAGTATTCGATGGAAGGACGGGTGGCTGCAAGTTGAAAACCCGATGGTGACTGTATAGGTTTTAGAGGGAGCCGCTGCTGGTGCTGATTTTTGCAGCGCCAGTTCAGCGTGTATTTCTCACCTGCTGAGGATTGGCGCTCACATCGTCACAGGGCGTGGCACGTCAAAAATCAAAAAGATCTCCAAGGAAACTCTTCTTCTTTTTACCCCGACGGTAGTAATCGTCGTCATCGTCATCGTCATACCGGCGCGGGGGTCCGGGCATCGGGGGGGCCGGCATCGGCGGAGGACTCGCCTGCACGGCAGGGGGAACGCTGGATCCAGCGCTAAACCCTGCACTCGAACGCTCAATAATTTTGTCCAACTCACCACGATCCAACCACACCCCCCGGCATTGCGGGCAGAAGTCTATTTCAACACCCTGGCGGTCGGACATGGAAAGCGGGATGTTACATTTGGGACAGTTCATTGTGGTGCTTTTTATGGGTGGGAAATGATAGTTAGAAAGTGCCGGGAAGGAGGCTTCTGAAAAACCATCTAATAGGGCAGGATTTTCCATTTGAAAAATACTCAGTATCTAATTATGGATTCCGTAATATGGAATCCAAAACAGCAGCCCCTGCGTGGCTGAACTACCACCACCTGCGCTACTTTCACACCGTGGCGACCGAGGGCAGCCTGAAAGCTGCCGCCGAAAAGCTGCGGGTTTCACAGCCATCCATCTGCACCCAGATCAAGCAACTGGAGGCCGATCTGGGGGGGAGCCTGCTGCGCCGGAGCGGGCGTTCGCTGGCATTAACGGAGTTTGGCCGCATCGTACAAACGTATGCAAATGACATTTTCGGGCTCGGACAGGAACTGCTCACAACCGCACGGCGCGGCACCACAGGACGGGCCCTGCGGCTCAATGTGGGAATCGTAGATTCCTTCCCTAAGCTGCTGAGCCTTGATGTTCTGCGGCCTGTCTTTACTCATCAGCCAAAGGTGCTCCTCGCCTGTCATGAGGGAAAGATCAGCGATTTGACAGGTCAACTGGCCGCACACCGCCTTGACGCCGTGCTCACGGATGAACACCCACCGTCCCAAAGCGGCGTGAAGACATTCACTCATTCGCTGGGTTCCTGTGGCACCACATTCTGTGCCACCCCTGCGCTGGCCAGCAGGTTGAAAGGGAAGTTCCCTAGCAATCTTTCCGGAGCGCCTGCGCTTATGCCGGTAGCCAACACCCCGCAGCGACGGGAATTGGACCGGTGGTTTCGAGACAGCAAAGTCGAGCCGCTGGTCGTGGCGGAATTTGCAGACGCGGCCCTAGCCAAAGTCGTGGCCACAGAGGGGCTGGGCTTCACATCCGTCCCCACCCTGGTGGCCGATGACGCCGTCGAGCGTTACGGATTCAAGATCCTAGGCCGCACGGAAGAGTGCCGCACTGAGCTGTTCCTGATAACGGCGGAGCGGCGCATAGAACATCCCGCGTTACTCAGCCTAGCAAAACACGCAGTGGAGGCCTTGGCTCGGCGCCGGAAAAAGAAACTCTGAGCACGCATTCCCGGACCCTTCACTGAACGACGCACAGTCCGTAGCGGCACGGTATTCGTAACAAGGCCGACATCGAATCTGCGCAGGCTGCCCGAATGGCTGGCAAAGTTCCAACTGGAACTAGCCGAAGGGAAATCGGCACTGGTGAAGCTTACGTTAGCTAACCTCCGGGTAGTAGAGAGTGTGTCCACTTTTCAGAGTGACTTGGAATAAGTCCCCAGCGTGGCGCCAGCAGGCAGGCTTTTGCCCGCGACGAACGCTGCTGCCGGCAATCGTTTACGTCCCTCGGCCTGTAGCTCGTGCAGCAACAGGGATCCTTCACCGCAGGCGACACGGATGCCTTCAGGTCCGCAGTTGAGGACTGCGCCGGGGTGGGCTAGGCCGCCCTCACCGGGGAGGACCGTGACAGGTGGGAATACTTTGAGTATGGTCCCGCCGGGCATGATGGTGTGGGTGCCAGGCCATGGATCAAAGGCACGGATGCGCCGGTCCAGTGCGGTGGCACTTTCACACCAGTTCAGGAGTCCCTCGCTGCGGCCCAGCTTTCCGATATGGGTCGCCCTAGCATGATCCTGCGGGCAGCGCGGCGCGGTGCCGTCGCCTAACAGATCCAGAGCTTTTTCCAGGCTGGAGGGAGCCAGCTGCGCGAGCCCGTCATGCAGGCTGCCGCCGGTGTCCCCCGGCGCGATGGAGAGGCGATCCATGAGGAGGATGTCGCCGGTATCCAATCCCGGGTCCATATACATGACTGTGATGCCGGATTCCGCATCTCCGGCAAGAATGGCCGCCTGGATGGGGGCAGCTCCACGGTAGAGCGGGAGCAATGAGGCGTGTAGGTTCAGACATCCCAGCCGCGGCAGTTCGAGAATAGCGGCAGGCAGGATTTGCCCATAGGCGATCACCACCATGACGTCCGCGCCGAGTCCCGCTATCAGTTCCTGGGCCTGGCGAATCCTCACGGGCTGATGGACGGGAATACCATGAGCCAGCGCCATTGTTTTGGTCCGGGGCGGTGTCAGAATTTGCTTGCGTCCGACAGGCTTATCCGGCTGGCAAATGACGGCACAGACCTCATGGCGGGGGCTTTGGAGAAGGGAATGGAGCACGGGCAGACCGATGTCCCCGGTGCCGGTAAAAAGGATACGCATAGGCCATCTCATGAGGCGTCCTGCACCGCGCTCAATAGCAGAGTCTATCGCAGAGTCTACTTGCGCTTGCGGGGGCGACCTGTGCGGGTCAGTGCCAGTCAGTGCATACCAAACCAGAAGAACTTCAAGGACTCACCGTGGTAGTGGATGATGTCGTATACGCCCCTCACGTGCAAGCCACGCCTGAGCAGCCATATGCTTTTTTTTACTACATCACGATCAAAAACAACTCGACGATGACGGTGACCATCCGCGCCCGGAAATGGGTGGTGCGGCAGAAGACCGGGGAGACAACCGTCGTCGAGGGCGATGGCGTCGTCGGGGAATTCCCTGTGCTCACGCCAGGAGATGAGTTTTCCTACAACTCCTGCCATACCGTGGCCGCAGACGGAACCGCAGAAGGTGCTTATTTCGCTGAAGGCAATGACGGCAAGTTATACTTCAGCCGCATCCCAAAGTTTGATCTCGACCTGCCTAAATGGGTATGACCCCTACGTCGGGCATCCGGCTTGCGCTGAGAGAGCGGGAGATCGTCTGGCCCCGACGCCCCCTCATCATGGGGATTGTGAACATCAATGATGATTCTTTTTGCAATGAGGGCACCCTTGATGTCGTGGCGGCCATGGGGCAGGCATTGATGATGGCGACACAGGGGGCAGACATCATCGACGCAGGGGCAGAAAGTGCCCGCACAAACCGTAAGGCGATTTCAGAGGAGGAGGAGATAGAACGCATGGAGCCATTCATCGCTCAGTGGAAAGCGGCCGCCTCCCGGCTGGCAAAAACCTCTCCGCCCATCCCCGGCCAACTCTGGCCTCCATTGCTTTCATTGAATACTTGGCGCCCGGGGGTAGTCCGGGAACTGCTGCCGCTCGGGGGCGACCTCTTAAATGATATGGGCGCCCTGCCCGATGACCAAAACGCCCG
>JAYVJI010000745.1:0-8092 GCA_043769435.1 Verrucomicrobiota bacterium | reverse complement strand
TTAGCAAGGACATTGACCCATGGCGCGGGAGTCATCTGGGCTGGTTGCAATGTGATAACGTATTCCTGCCCATCCTTGGAAAATCCGCCATAACCATTGTTGAACTTCAAATCGCGTGGCGGGAAAATCACGGGCGTTTCCGTGCTTCTTGAGACGGATGGGACGAAGGCAGGTGCCATGGGTTGCCTTATTCCGTGCTGCCCTATCTGCTCCAGCAGAGATCCTTTGGCATCATCAAGCACAATTCGCGCGACCGTTTGCAGCAGGATGCGGTCATCATTGGGAATTTGATCCATCTGGCGCACAAATATTCCACCAGGCTGGTCAAGCATTTGCGCCTCAATCCCCGCCAATATGAGATTCGTTATTTCCAGGTGGAGTGATTGACGATAAAGCGAAGTATCCTCATTCAAGATAACCAGTTCAGCAGTGAGGCCCTTGAGGCGCCAGTAGGCGTGTGCCCGAATTGCCTGACGGACGAGATCAATTTTTTCGATATCTGAGATCCGGAGTATTACGATGGGAACGTCCCCTGATATGCCGTAGCTCCAGAGTCCACTCTGTCCCCGGCGGTTGGTGCGTAAAATGGCGGACGAGGCCCGCCGCGATGGATCGGCATAAATCAACGCTCCCGCCAGTCGACCATAGAGAAGGGCTTCTGCTTCTGTGGCATCTAGCTGATGGAGAGTGACGCTACTATGCGTCCACGCGAGATCAAAGGCACGATCTACCATCTGGCGGCTTTGATATTTCTCAACTTGGGCCAGAATCGCACTCTTATCTGCTCCCACACCGGTGACAACATTGATGACAACGATACTATTTGCATTAACCTTAAACGATCTCCGTAACGATACGATCGGATCAAGCACGGAGCCAGTGGTGTTGGATAACGGTGCAGAAGAATCCATTACGGATGGCCGGACTAGCGAGCGACCGCGTCCAATAAATGTCGACCGGTTGGTCTCACACGATACCTCGCCCTGATCGCCTCCGTGCCCTATCATTAGGTGCATGAGCCACGGTGGCTTTTCGTCAACCGATCGGCCACGGCGGGTACAAAGGATAGCCGATGATGCGGCGTCGAACTCGGTCGTCACAAAAAGATTACTGAATGCAGGATGCGCCGCATCTGCTGCCGCCGGCGCCAAAACGACCTCAGCATAACTTGTCAATTCGACAGTTCGTTCAACGCTGGTTCGATTGGTAATGGTGATCCGGTGCAATTCGACATCGTCCTCTGGCGAGACGCTGATTTCTGTGTTAATCTGTAGACCAGCATGACGATGTTTGAATTCTGCCCGCGCTTGTGTAAAGATCACCTCATAGCCTTTCAGCGCGCGCAGCGTAGGTTGATGGGTCGTCGACCATGTCTCACCGGTAGCGACATCCCGCAGATAAATAAAAAGCCCTGCACCATCGCGAGTGGCGTCTTCACGCCATCGTGTTACCGCCAGATCTCGCCAGCGGCGGTAACCGCCACCGGCACTACTGACCATCACATGATAGCGTCCATTCGATAAAAGATGAACATCAGGCGAAGGCCCGCTCGGGCTGGTAAACATTCTCCCAGTGCCCGTTTCCTCAATAGAAATCTCGCGAGTGGTCTCCAGTTCCAAATCTTCCGTGAAGACGCTAGCCGCCGTTCTGGGCACTCGTTCCTGCAACAATAGATCAGCCGCCTTGAACATGGGGCACTCCATGAAACGACGCTGCATGGGTCCGTCATGCAATTGATTCACGAGAGCCAACAGACTCATTCCCTGATGGTGGGCCATGAAGGATTGCACGGTAACGCTCGATTGGTCCGGAGGTAGGCGTGCGGGCGAGTAGTCCACTGCTTCATAGAGGCCGTAGAGTCCCTCCCGTCCTTCCATCACTAGACGCTCTAGATTTTCACAAGCTTCTTCTGGCATGACTTGCAGCGCCATAACCGAGGCGTAAGGGGCGATCACCAAATCATCTGCCAGTCCCCGCTTTAGCCCCAAACCGGGAACGCCGAATGCCCTATATTGATAGTTAAAGTGTGCATCCGTGCGATGGTAGCCAGATTCCGAAATGCCCCACGGCACTCCTCGTCTTTTCCCGTACGCCATCTGATGTCGCACCGCCGCTTTACAGCTATGTTCAAGAAGAGTGTTCTCATAGTTTGGCATGACCAATAGCGGCATGAGGTATTCAAACATCGAGCCACTCCATGAGACGAGAATGGGTTCGCTTTCGGAGGCCACGAGTAGTCGACTCATGGAAAACCAATGATCTTGGGGTACCTGTCCAAGGGCGATGGCGACAAAGCTGCATAAGCGTGCCTCCGAGGCTAGCAAATCATAGAAGCTGGTATCCAGTCTACCTTCGTTTACATCACAGCCTACTGCAAAAAGATCCCGTTGCTGATCATAGAGGAAGTTGAAATCCATCACAGCGAGCCGCTCGCACTCGCGTGCAAGCGCGGAAAGCCGTTCCACTCGCTGCCGTGCGGTATTCACGGTCATGCTAGCGAGGTGCTCCAGTCCTGCTTCACCTGCGTCACCAGCGTCAGCGTCATCGCCTGATGGTAGTGGTTTTTCAGACTGAGCCAGCTCGCGCAGGGTGTAATGCTGACTCTGCCTAGCCGTACCTGCTGTGACCGATTCCGTTGACTTTAGTTTATCGGTCGGTTCTGATTTTGGCTGGTCAAGCCACTGTGCCAGAAGCTTCAGCTCGTCCAGATGATCCTGCGTATTCGCTAGCAAAGTCAAAGCCCACTTAGATGCTGCTCCTGCTTCACTTCGCAGCTTTTCCACGATTTCCTCGCATATTGCAGCCACGGCTTCAAGAATCGGAAGCGTTGCATTGACCGTTGAAGGCTGATTTTGCAGTGTCGTCTCAAGCTTGGCCAGATCAGGACTTGGAGGAGTCAGCGTTTTAAGAATTCTGACAGTATCAAGTAGCCCGTCAAATATTTGTGGTCGATGAACCTCTGAATCGATTAGACTTTTCAGGCCCGATCCCAGTGTCAAAAGATGCCCTGCGAGATTGCCGCTGTCGACGCTTGAAATGTAGAGCGGGCGCATCGGACGCAGCGAGCGCGTGTCATACCAATTGTAAAAGTGGTCTCGATATTTCTCGAGTCCTTGCATGGTGGAGAGGGCATCCTCGGTTCTTTTTATGAGAGTTCCCGTGGAGATGTAACCGAAGTCCCAAGCCGCCATATTGGCGAGCAATGCCAGCCCCATATTTGTAGGAGAAGTCCGTGTGGCAATCACCGGTACTGGAATTTCTTGGAAATTATCCGGTGGCAGCCAATGTTCCTTTTCAGTGACAAAGGTTTCGAAAAAGTGCCACGTCTTTCTAGCAAGGCCTCTCAAGAAAAGAGTTTGCGGTTTCGTCAAACCCGATCCCTCTTTTTCAATTGGCCTGCTGATCCACCATGCAATCCATGGCGAGGCCAACCACAGTCCGAGAATGGGCACTTCCACCAGCACATCACCCGGATGCTTAATGGCAAGGAACATCATCACCAAAATGGCGTTCACCGGAGCAATCCACATTCTTGCAAAAAAGCTTAAGAGGTCAGATCGGGCCGTGCCCTCTGCGTCGCTCGACGTCTGCCATTCGAGAAGTCGCTGCTTGGTTATTAACAAACGAAATAATGTTCTGCTGATGGCATCGACAGAAATGTAAGCGTCATAAGGAAGAAATGCCAGGGTGAGAAAGACTTGCACGAGATGCCGCCAACCTGACTCCACAAGGTCTCTGCAATGCATCGTCCACGGAAGATCCGCCTGTTTTTGGAAGATTTTCAGCACCGTGCCCAGCAGTGCAGGAAGTATGATAATGGCCACCACTACCAGCGATCCCATGTGTCCGGCATCATGGAGAAAAAACCAATGAGCAAGGAACAGGACCATCAAAGCAACAGGAACCAGACTGCGTCTCAGGTTGTCAAAGATTTTCCACAAGGACAACATGGAAAGTGGATTCACAATGCGCCGGGCAGCCGGACCAGGCACCCGTGGCAAAAGCCATTGCGTTATCTGCCAGTCTCCACGGATCCAACGATGACGCCGCGCCACATCCACATTATATCGCG
This sequence comes from Verrucomicrobiota bacterium, assembly GCA_043769435.1. GTDB lineage: Bacteria > Verrucomicrobiota > Verrucomicrobiia > Verrucomicrobiales > V1-33 > JAYVJI01. The sequence goes on along the minus strand of JAYVJI010000745.1, from coordinate 4,020 downwards.
ATGGATGACTTTCATAAAATTCCACATCGCTCACTAGAGCAGAGCGGGCATGACACGATTCAAGTAAATCATGGCTCAACACTGTATTTTGCGGAAATCTTCCATCCAATGCACGTTGAAAGGCATCGACATCATAGATCCCTTTGCCAATAAAAGTCCCCTGCTGAAAGATGTCCTGATACGCGTCGGAGACCTCTCTGGTATAGGGATCAATCCCGGCATCCCCCGAAAACACCCTCGCGAACCATGATCGCCGTGATCCTGGCAGGCTGACGCCTACCCTAGGTTGCAAGATGCCATAGCCTTCAGTCACGATTCCCGTTAGGTCATTGAAGACCGGATGATTCAGCGGGTGTGCCATCGTGCCGGCGAGGCGACGGGCGGCATCGCGGGGAAGCTGAGTATCAGTATCGAGCGTGATCACATATTTGATCTCCCTCAGAATGGCAATATCTCCGACGATGCAGGAAAAGGCTTCAGTGGAGCCGCCTAGGAGCAATGAATTAAATTCAGTCAACTTCCCTCGTTTCCGCTCATACCCCATCCATCGACTTTCACTATCATTCCATTTTCTGGGACGGTGAAAGAGATAGAACAGACTAGACTTGCCTAGCGAATACTGAAGGTTCAATGCCGCAATTCCGTCCTGCATCCTTTGCAAAAGCTCTTCATCCATTGGAAGCACTTCAGTAGCGGCGTCACCGAAGTCAGTTAGGAGGGCGAAATGGATACAGGGGTCCCGGTTCGCAAGATAATGAATTTCCAAGGTCTCTAACAGATGAATGACTCCGCTATGACTGGTCATCATCGTAGGCACCACGACCATGGTACGGTAGCTGGTGGGAATCCCCTTGGAAAAGTCCAGTCGAGGCAATCGCAGCGGCTTCACTAGCAGCAAAGATAGCCGGTTCATCAATCCCACAGCGAGTTGACTACTGCAAATGGCCACTACCAATGAGTAACAAACCAAGGACCAGCCCGGTATCGCCGACCCTACGATGACCCTCATGAATCCCACCGTGGCGATGAGTGTGAAGATCCCAATGCCTCCTGTGTAGAATGCCATCGGAAACTTTTGAATGAAACGTCTGCAGGCCGTCTTCCATAACCATGTAACGCCGACGGCGTGCTCCAGAGAGGGAAGACCTTTGTCGATTAAATAATATCCCACATGAGCGGTGCGGTCCGCCGCTCCATTCCCTTGCGCTTCAGTTTCCGCTAGGGCCACGACTTTTCTCGCCACTTCGGCCTCCGGGCAGCCTCCTAGGCGTGCCATGGATTCGACTACATGACGGTAGCGGTCCCGTGTCGCAAAATCCATCGACGTGTAGACTCCTGCGGGATCCGTTTTCAAGATTTCTTCAACGAGGCTAAGATCTTCAACGAAGTCCTTCCAATCGATCGCTCCTAGCAGCCGCAGACTGGCGATGCTATGACTAACCGAGACGCGGTCGGCTGCTTGAGTTTGACTCTCCCGTTGCACCAGCTGCTCAATGGACAGCCCATGCTCTGCGAGCTGCTCCTCTAGCCATGTGCGCGCGAAGGCTAAAACTGTACTGTGACGGGCAAGGCGCTGACAAAACTCCGACACAAAGGCACTCGACTTTGGCAGGTCGGCTTTTGCCATTTCAGCGACGACAACAACGAGCCGGGACGGATGCAGTTCCGCCATCAATTGGAGCCGATTTACCCACATCTCCGCTAGACCTTGGTGGGTCCGCGCGATGGCGATCCGGCTGGTGACACGTTGCAGGTTCTCTATCAATCCAAGCCGTAACATGATAGGAATGGCCCACAATTCTCCCAGCTTCAATGACGTCACTTTCTGATAGGCGACTATAAATGCTCTGAGCGGCTCGACGGTGATTTCAGCATCAACATGCGAGATGAACTCCAAGACAATCTCGTAGATCCGGGGAAATCCCCCACAGTTACCATTCACCAAACGAGGCAGTTCCCTGCTGTAGCCTCTGGGCAGGTGTCGACGAGCCATCTGAATCTGTTCCTCAATGAGATAAAAATTATCGAGGAGCCATTCTGCAGCGGGCGTAATATGCTGCGATGGGTCTAGCGCATTGGTCTCCTTATTAAAGGCGCGGATGATTTTTTCGTTCTGACCCAGCCGATCGAGGAGCTTGTTGGAACGCTCATTCTGCGTCACCTGATGGTATCCGGCAATGCTCTGCGCATGGCGTGCTAATTGTTCGATACTTAACAAATCATCCCGCATCACGTGTCCGAACGGTTCTGTGCCAGCACATGAGCGAGCACGACTCGACACCCAAGCCTGCCAGCGGGAAGATAGAGTGGGCATAATGGTTCTAAATCGAGGCGCCGACGGAAATCATCATTGATGCACCTCTTTCCCAAGAAATTTACTTTAGAAATTTGCGAGTCAAATCGGCTGCCCGATGCTCTGATTTGTAGTGGATCGGTTTTATGATTGAGTAACAAAACGCAGATTCATAGAAGACAGGGAAATTCCATACTGTAGCGCGGACAGTGATAAAGCTGCGGGGTTTAGGCGGCACTGCTCGCCAGCCAGAAAGCTCGATCTACGATCGCCACTTCTTCTTGAAAGGTGGGAGGGTGGTCCGTTCTCTGAGGCACTTTTGTAGGCGAATCGAGAATGGATTGGTCCTCAGCATTTTCCGCTGACCATGGAGTAAACCTATTGCTGCTATTTATCATCGTTTCCCATGTGCTGTCGTCGTGATGTTTCATGATGTAGGTGTGATTGAGGTTGCGGCGAATTTTGCTGGAGGTTCGACACTCTTCACTGACGTGATGTCATTCTTTGTGACCTCAGGAGGGCCTGTTCGAGATCGAGTCCGTGTGATTTTCATGGCTCTACCCTTGTCCAGAATGGCGATTGTTCCAATGGGGTGATGACCCCAAAAAATATGATTGGGTTCCTGTTTCCATTCATCAGCCGAGGGGGTGGCCGCGCCAGCGAGTGGCGGCATTTGGCCCGGTCCGGCATCGGGTCTGTTTCGGGCGCGGAATGTTTAGTGATGACCCCGCGCACACGCTCATGCTAGCCCCAGCGATCAATGGGCACCGCGATGATCCGGCAGCCATGCAGCGTGTTAATATATTGACGATCCCATTGATTCATGGGACGATGTATGTTTCCCTACCAAGCAAATTCAGACACCCGTCGTCAAACAGAGCAACATGAAACCGTCTTCTCTTTATTCCTTTCTTTGCGCTCATGCGCTGTGCCTGCTAGGCTGTGCCCGTGCTCAATATGTGCTAGAGCACACGCTCCGTCCCCCTAGCACCGCCCCGCAACCAGAAACTCAGCAAGGACATGCCGTGGCAGTCGCGCAGGGGCGAATCTTCGTGGGTATTCCGATTGCGGGCTTGGTCAGAGTTTATGAGGCTGATTCTGGGGATTTACTTCACACTCTAGTCAGCCCTCACGCCACCACGGCGCAGTTCGGCATGGCGCTGGCAGCTCACGGGTCGAGGCTCGTGGTGGGGGCACCCTCAAGCACGCAGGTTGGCTTTGGGGCGGGGGCCGCCTACGTATTCGACTTGAATGGTGCTACCCCCACTCAGCCTACTCACTCCCTTTTTAATCCAAATGTGACGGGTTCCGCGAGCTATGGCACTGCCGTATCCGTGCACGGGTCTAGGGTGGCGGTGGGAGTGGCCAATGACGACTCCACGGGCTCAGATTCAGGTCGGGCCTACCTGTATGATCTCGCGTCTCCTAGTCCCTCTACCCCAATCATTTTGGAAAATCCAGAACCGCTCGGCGGGGACGAATTTGGCAATGCCATTGCGCTGAGCAGCACGCGGCTACTGATTGGTTGCCGGTGCGATAGCCGCACGGCTTTTCTCGCGGGCGCAGCGTTTCTGTATAATTTAGCAACTCCCGTAGCGCCAGTCGCGGTGCTGGACAACCCAACTCCTGCAATTCAGGAGCTTTTTGGGCAAGCCGTCGCGCTCAGTGACACCAAAGCCATCATCGGTGCCCATTCTGCCACCACCCTAGCCAATCGTGACGGTGCA
>JAYVJI010000744.1:0-7271 GCA_043769435.1 Verrucomicrobiota bacterium | reverse complement strand
GCTATTGCGGAAAGCTTCCTACAACAATCAGGCGCGGGTCCATAACGGGTATCACTATCCGCGGAGTCTGCTGACGGCACTTCGTTCTAGGGTAAATTTTCCGCAGTTTGTGGAAGAGTTTTCCGGCTGCATCGTCAGCTCATTTACCAAGCTCTACGCGATCCCTCGACGTCAATCAAAGGTTAGTGCGGGCCAGTTCACGGCCTTCATCCGCCGGGTAGGAGCACCTCTTTCCGTGTATCGGGGTCCGGAGCGGGCGCTCTTCAACTTTGACCTGATAGAGGAGGTTTTCCTGACTACGGAGTATGCCTTTGATGCGCAGGCGCTGGGCAGGATCGCAGAGCGGATGATGCAGGAGGCCGGGGTGGAGATATGCAAGGGGACTGAAGTGGTCTCGTGTGAAGCAGGAGCAGGCGGGGGATTTGAAGTGGTGCTTTCACCCTCGGGCAGGAGGGTTGGGACTGACCGGGTTTTTAATTGCAGCTATTCGCGACTGAACCATAACCTGAAGGCCGCGCGATTGAAGCCGGTGAAGCTACGCCATGAGATCGCCGAACTCTGCCTGGTGAAACCTCCTGAGGAGCTTGTTAATGCCGGGGTAACGGTGATGTGCGGGCCATTCTTCAGCTGTATGCCCTTCCCGGCGAGAGGCCTACACAGCCTCAGTCATGTGCGGTATACTCCGCACACTTCATGGACTGATGACGAGGAAGGTGGCCCGGATCCCTACCAAATACTGGAGGCCTATGGGAAGCGGTCTGCTTTCCCCTACATGGTCCGAGATGCGGCGCGCTTCATGCCATGCGCTGCCCGTTGTGAGTATGTGGATTCCCTGTGGGAAGTGAAGACCATTCTGCCCCGGAATGACGGAGATGACGGGCGTCCGATTCTGTTTCAAAAGGCAGAAAATCAGCCGGAATTCATCAACATAATGGGGGGCAAGATAGATAACATTTTTGATTGTCAGGTTGAGCTGGATCGGGAGTTTTTGAGAAATGCAAGGTCATGACTGACGTTTTCATTTCCACGGTCCTGCCGGTGCAAAGCATTCATGTTCAACTGCGGGAGCGGTTGCAGAAGCTGCACAGCATCTTGGCATCCAACTATGCCAACTACGAGATCGTGCTGATTGATGACGGGTGTACGCCGGGTGTGGCCTCAGAACTTAGCGAGGAGCTGAAGCGCCTGAATTGCCTGCGCGTGCTAACACTTTCCAGATGCTTCGGTGAGGAGGCGGCCATCCGCGCCGGGCTGCAGAGTGCCATAGGCGACATCGTGGTGGTTATGGAGATCGGGTTGGATCCGGTGGACCGGCTTCCTGATATGGTGCAGCTGTGCCGCAACGGCCACGGCATCGTAGTAGGCGTGCCGGAGTCGCGTTATGATGAGTATCCATTGCGGAGGCTGGGGTCGATGATTTTTCACTGGCTTAACAGAAAACTGACGGGTATGGAAATGTATCCGGGATCCTCATATTTCAGGGCTTTCAACCGGGCTGCATTGAATGCACTAGCGGTTTCCTGTTATGACAGGCTGCCCTTCAGGCATGCGACGGTCAGTGTAGGATTCAATCCTGGGATCTTAACTTACACACGGGCGGCGATCAGCGGGATGGCACCACGCCCAGGATTTTACCGTGATGTGAAGCAGGCGCTGGATGTCCTGCTGACCGAGAGCCGGCTCCCGCTGAGCCTGCTGACATTTGCGGGGCTGCTAGGCTGCGGCCTTAATGCCGTTTATCTGGCTTTGCGTATTGGTATGACAGTGTGCGGGCTCCCGCAGCCGTTGTGGATGAGTATTCCTGCACTGCAAAGCGGGATGTTTTTGCTGCTTTTTATTGTGCTGACTCTGTTGAGTGAATACCTCGCGAGGGCGCTGCGGGCGAACCAATCGCTGCCGACTTATCTCGTGATGTTGGAGACAAACAGTGCCGTGGAAATCAGTGACGCCAGCCGGCGCAACATTGTCAACACTTCAGAGTGATGGCTAACCTATCCGGGCAGGTCTCCATGGGCTGGCAAGTACCCGCTTTTGATGTGGCGGAATTCCATACGCGGAAGTCCCGCTATGCTATTTGTCTCTTTGTCATCAATGAAGGGGAACGGGTCCGCTCGCAACTCCGGCGCATGGCCCTGCAGGCTGCCGGGTGCGATGTGATTATTGGCGATGGGGGGAGCCGGGATGGCTCTCTGGAGAAGTCATTTCTGCAAGGGTGCGGTGTCCGTGCATTATTAACGAAGACCGGTCCTGGCAAGCTCAGTGCGCAAATGCGCATGGCGCTTTCTTGGTGTCTGGAAGAGGGATACGAGGGTGTGATAGTGGTGGATGGAAATGACAAGGACGACACGAGCGCCATTCCACTTTTTATCAGTAAGCTGGAGGAGGGGTATGACCACGTGCAGGGCAGCAGGTATGTGCCTGGCGGCAAGGCTGTGAATACTCCGTGGCTGAGGCACTGGGGGGTGGCGTTGTTGCATGCCCCCCTGATCTCGCTGGCTGCCGGTTTCCGTTACACCGATACGACCAATGGTTTTCGCGCTTACAGTAGAAAACTCCTAACAGATGAACGGGTGCAGCCATTTAGGGATGCATTTATGGGATACGAGCTGCACTATTATCTTGCCATCCGGTCCGCCAGGCTCGGGTTGGCAGTCACGGAGGTGCCGGTCACACGTGCCTATCCGGCGGAGGGCAGTATTCCCACCAAGATCAGCGGGTGGCGAGGGAACGTGATGATTCTGCAAGTGCTCGCGCGCGCTTGCCTCCATAGGTTCAATCCCTCAGAAACAGCACAGTTGAAGTCATGAGCAATAAATCCCAGCGCTCCTTACTTTATTCCTCCGCTGTATGGGCGGGGATGGCGCTGCTGGCACTCCTTGTCGTTGGGTTCTGGGTACAAGGACCGCAGGGGCCGTCGATCGACGCTGCCCAAACCTACCAGCGCTTCAGGGATGGCGGGTGGATGGCACCACTGACGCTGGATCAGTCTCCTGTGGTGGAATTGTCACTGCCCTACTGCGGCTGGCCACCGCTCTACATGTGCGGGTTGTGCCTGCTGTCCCTGACGGGTCTGCCGTTCTGGCCGGCTGCCCTGTTGTATAATGCGATGCTCACGGTGCTGGCTGCGCTTGTTGCAGTGCGCATCGCCCGGCGTTGCGGGAGCACATGGCCGCCTGGGCTCGTGTTTTTTCTTGCGGTAGCTTGTCCTGCATATGGACTGCAGTTCCGGTTTGCCTACCCTGTAATGATGATTCCCTTATGCTGCCTAGTGCCGGTAAATGCTGCGCTGGCGGTGCATGCAGGCGGACTCAACCGGCGCCGGTGGTTAGCTTTGGCCGTGGGCGCGGGACTGCTTGCTTCACTCGGCACGTGGGTCAGCTACATGGCAGCGCCGGCGCTTTTTCTTGCTTTTGGCCTCACAGCGCGGCGACACCGGGGCCAGCAGGAGGGAGACGCGGCTTTGCGGGTTGTCCGCTGGTCCTTGGCACTCGGTTTGGTTATGGTAGTGGGATTCGCCATTTTCAAATTGGCCTCCGGGTATGCCCTGAGGCATGAGCCGATGATTTCGAGTGAGATATCAGGCGGGCTGTCCAAGTTCCTTGAACGGATGATGCCCGGTAGATCAGTGCTGCTGGCCACCGTGTTTTATTCGATCGTCCGGATGGGGTGGGTGTTGCTGCCAACCGTGATCCTCGCGCTGCTCCTGGTCAGGAGGGGCGGGGCAGCGGCACGGGACCAGTGCAGGGCCTTGCCTGCCGTTCCAGGCACGCTCATTCTGATTCCGCTGCTTTTTGCGTGCTTTTTACCGGGTGAGATCGGGCCGTCCGAGCATAATTTTCATGCGATGGACTATGTGCCTCTGGCGCTCTTGCTTCCTGCTTTGTGGGTGCCGTTCAGGGCCGGAGCGACCATGAAGGCTGTAGCAGTCTGGGGCATTTCGCTCTTGGCGTATTTCCAGGGATACCGGATCTTGCCTGACTTGGCGCTGGAAAATCCCCGCGCTGAGGCCGCCGAACGGCTGTTTGATGCACCGGGGAATTATCACTACGGATTGAAGCCCGCGTCCGCAAGTATCCGGAGTCTGATGCGGACCACTTTTAAGAACGGTTTTAATATTCCTGCTACTGATCCCCGCGCCGGCAGGCTGGACCCAAAAGCCGCCCGGTGGCAGGAGTGGCTGACCCACGGTCAACTCTACCGGGAGGCAGTGAAGGACAGGCGCGTTTTACTGGCTTGGACCCCGGATGGATTCGGGGTCAGTTTTTTTACAGGACGGCCGCTCCTTGGAGTCCAGGACTTCGCGGGGTTTCAGTCGCAGGCAGCGGGGCTTGCGAAAATTGGATTGCTGTTTCGTTCCGGCGTGATCGTCCCTGAAGAGACGGATACATCATCAGTGCTGGCCGTGCTTGCAGGGTTCCAAGCCACGGCTGTGGAACGACCTGTTGCAGGGACTGGGTATAAACTGCTGTCAGTCGGACCGTCTGGCCCTTAACGGACTCCTGCCCTGTGGTGGGTAGTTGATTCTCCAGAAAACACAGGACTGACTGCGGCACTTCAGGGACTTTCAGGACTTTCAAGCTTCAGAAAAACCAGCCTAGACAGACGAAATAAGGGCGGCTAATATCGAACTTCGCCACTCATCACGGGTCTGATAAAACTCAGACTCCGGTCATGCCATGAACAGCAACTCCATCATCCGTATTTTCGCCACCTTTGCCCTGCTTGTCGTGGCAATGTTTGTGGCATTTGACGTTTTCACCTCCGGCACAAATGCGGTGGCACGGCTATACATGTATGCGCTCCTGGGCGGCGCGGCACTGGGGATGCTGAACCCGCAACGGGCATTCACGGTCCTGGTTTTTCTCACTGCCTATCTGGACTATTTTAAGCGGTTCATGATTTTTGATTCCGGCGTCAGCAAGATGGATCTTTACTACGTGCTGGGAATCGCACCGGCAACCCTGGCGGGGATTTCCGCTAATATCGTCTACCGCCACATCTCAGGCAAATTGGATGCAAGGCCGGGTATGGGAAGATTGATCTTGGTGACTAATTGCGCTACCATTGGATTGGGTTTGGTTTCTCTCCTAGGGTCAAGCTCCGGCTTCCGGGACGTGGGAGACACGGTAAATGCGACTATTTACATTCAATTGCTCTTTGTCGTTCCGGCACTTTTTCGCACTCCGGAGCAGGTCCGCACCCTCCTGAAAACTTTGCTGATTTGCTACATACCCTCCGTTCTTTACTACCTATTACACGCCTACAGGCAGACATTCATGAATGTCAGGATGGGCGTTTTTGATTACGAGATGCGCTACCTGCTGAGCGGTATGACTATCGAGATCAGGCAGCTGATGGAGCGTGTCCCGAGGCCATTTGGCACCATGAGTTCTGCGTCCAATGTCTCCATGGTCTATGCATGGCTGTTCATCGTCCTTACATCGGGGTTCTGGGTCATGCCCTCGCTGGAGGGACGGGGAAGGTCGGGCACTTTCTGGCGGTGGGTACTCGCCCTGTTGATCGGTGTTGCGATGTATGCCAGCTTCAGCCGCACAGGATGGGTTTTCGCTGTAGTGGGAGTCGCAGCAGCGGTTATGATACGCAACAGGCTTATGACATCGCTGGGCTACAGCGTGGCGTTCCTGTCGGTGATCCTAGCCTTTGTTTCAGCAGGGTACCTTTTGAAGCATCAGATCCTGAATGAAATCAGTATGGACTTATACAAGTCGAAACGCACCGGGGAGTGGTCTCAAACAACAAATTTAGCAACGCTGAATGACCGCCTAGAGGGATTTGCGGCTCTGATGGAAACTGGGGAAGCGTGGACACCCTTTGGGTTGCGTTTCACTTCCCGGGAAATCTACATACGTTCCAAAGTCAACACCCACGACGTGATCACGAGCACATTGATGTCATACGGGTATGTGCCGATCATCATTTCTCTGGTATTGGCGTTCCGGTTTCTCGGTAAGCTGCATAATCTGGTTTACGAGCTGCCCAAGAATCACGTCAAGATTATGGCTGCGACATTGCTCGCCGGAGGGCTCAGTCTCATTTCGGGAGCGGTGGTCAATGGAGCACAGTTCCTGACCTATCCTATCAATTTCTTTATTTGGTTTTCCTTTGCCTGCGCGACAGCTTTGAGGATTTGGGTGCTGGAACAGCGGGCGCTGGAGGCCAGAGAACGGGCATTGGCTGAAGGCGACTCCGGCCGCCTCCCGGGGATTGGCTCAATGCGTCCGGGAATGCTTCGTCCCAGCTTGGGACCCATGCCGGCCCGTGCCCGCGCACAGGGTTGAGACGGCATTGATCATAGAATGAAGGCCCACAAAATTTTCCGGTTTTTCCTGCGTATATTACTCGCAGTGGCGGGAGCCAGAATCGTCGACCAGCGCACCGGGCGCTGCCTTGGGAAGGCGCTCTTCATTCCCTGGCGGGGGAAACTGAAGGTTATTGGGCTGGAGGAGTCCCGCGTAATTACTCATTTTTCACCGGCAGGCCGGGTGACCTACTGGTATCAGACCCTGATTTTTTCCACCCATCCGGAGCCTGATTTTCCCCGTGAGCAAAACACTGACCGTCATCCTGACGCATCAGCCTGAGGCCTGTGTGGCCGCCATGTGCCGGTGGTGGACAGTGACGGGTGGCGCTGGGGACATACTCGTCGCTTACGGAGGGAAGCAGTCGGCATTTGATGCCCTCAGCTGGCAACCCCGGGTGTTTGTAGGTGACCCCCGGCTGCGGACCCGGGATCATCAGCGGGAACGTCAGTCCTTCAGTGGAGTATTCGCATCAGTGAGTGTGTGGCTGGAGGCTCACGCCGACTACAGCCATGTGCTCTTTACGGAATTCGACTGCGTGCCGCTTGTGACAGACGTCAACACGCGACTGCTCCAGCGGATGGAGGCCGAGCAGGCGGATGTGCTGGCCTGCCGGCTTGGCCGGGTGGATGGCACGAACCATCCGCACCTGCTTTCCCACCGTTGGTCGCCAGCCTTTACCGACTGGCTGAGTTCGTTCTCTGTGAGAAAGGAAAAGGCGGTGGTATTGACCATGCTGGGCAGTTTCTCATTCTGGAATATCGCGGCCTTTCATGCTGTGGCCAGCAAGCCCGAGCCGGAGCCGTTTTACTTGGAACTGGTCATTCCTACTGTGGCCCACCATTGCGGATACCGGGTACGGAACCTCGCAGACCAATCCCCCTTCGTCCTGCCTGTGGGCGACTGGAAGGGCCGGACTGAAGCCGTGAGGCAGCAGGGTGGATGGATGGT
>JAYVJI010000743.1:0-1860 GCA_043769435.1 Verrucomicrobiota bacterium | reverse complement strand
GAACAGCTAGGGGCTGGGTAGTTTCAACGCTTGGTTTTATTCGTAAGTGTCTTGGCTTCGGTGGAGCGCAGCCCCGCCACTAGCTGTCGCCGAGCTTGTACATTGGTATGGCTGCCGGTTCACGCCACTTTTTGAAGTGGTTTTGCCTGCTTCGCTTTTTTGGTGCTCACATGGTGAGACGGACAGGTGGGGTGAGTTGTTTCCCGGCGGTGTATAGGCTGGTATCCGAGGATTGGAGACCTCATGGTATGTATTCCAGTGGGATTTCCCTGCGCAGGACTCTGCATTTCAAGCTGAACGCTCCATTCGGAGCGGTTTTCTAGGTGTTGGTTGATGCCGCAGCACCATGGCGGGGCGGTTCGCGGGGTCATTTTGTTGATCGGTGACAATCGTGACCTTAGCTCCGCTCGAAATGCGTTCCTCAGTAAGTTCAGTTTCGCCAGCTCTTCGTCCGAAATTTTTGTTCCCTTCTCGTAGGTTGCCGTGTCCATGTGTCCGTGTTGATGGAGAGTCCGGCGAATCTGGCACAGAATCCGGTGGCGGTGGTGGTGGCGACGGTTCCTCGGCAGCAGGCGGCCTCATGCCTATTGATTCAACGAGGCCGGCGCGAATGGTGTTGCGGGAGGCTCCGGTGGCCCTAGCAACAGCGGCGATGCCTCCGCAGCCAATGCCCTTGGCTTCGCCTTCAGCATAAGTCGCCGTTGCTTTTCCAAAAGCGTTGGTTTAATATATTTCAATCTAGCCCTGATTTGCTCAATTATTGCAGTCATGCGAATACTACACATCAACTTGTTTTGTAACGCGCCCTAAGAAGGAAATGATGGCACTCGGAACTCTCATTTTGACCGCGCCTCTGACCGCACCTGCGCGTGCGCGAGGCATGTAGCGCAGGACATGATATTGACATTGCGCCGCTGCACACCCTGGCTGGTTTTTGCACTGCTGCTGACCGTTTGTTGGTGGCGCGCGCAGCCGGCATTCTTCCGGGACACCTATGCTACAGAGGGAGGGGAATGGCTGGCGGGTCAATGGGCTCATGGATTCTGGCACAGCCTGCTGCATGTCAGGGCGGACTATCCCGTGCTGGCGAACCACGTGCTGATCGCCCTAGCGGATGCGTTGAGCCCTGACATCACCAGCTCCCGGGGAGCCTGGTTGCAGCACTTCCTTTGCTGTCTGTATGTGGCAGCGGTTTTTCAGGGGATATGGTTGTGCCTCCGGCGGCATCACGGGATGGTGCCCGCGCTGGCAGTGACGCTGATCATGGCGCTGATGCCGGACCTTGATGGTGAAAACCGCATCTTCGGGGAGGCTAACAATGTAGGTTACTTCAGCGCCCCGGCAGTCCTGTTCCTGTTCTATGATCTCTTCCTGACCAAGGAATGGAGCCGCCGCAAACTCCTCACCGTGCTGGCAGTCAGTGCGTGGCACCTGTTCACCTCACCGCTGGCAGGAGTAGTGGCTGCCGCTATGTCCGCCGCCTGCCTCATCCGCCGCTGGCATACGCTCCGGCAGGGTGGAGCCGCCGGCCCTGCAAGGCTGGGCGTGCTGGTGCCCCTGCTGGTGATAGGCATGGCAGGCGGGATCGTGGTGCGCGCGCATTCAAAGAATGTCTATGAACTACAGGGGATGGAAGCGGAGGCCGCCGGGCTGGCGGAGCAGGATGGCGGCGCGGCCGGCCAACAATTTAAGAAGCGCTTCGTAGAGCTGGCCCTGGGAAGACAACTGGTCTACCCGCTCATGACTAACACTTACACCGGAAGCAGCGACCAGAGGATTCTCATAGCGCTGGGGCTGGTTCTGGCGGGGGCAGCGCTCCTCGCTTGGCGGGAGCACCGCAGGGGACCGGACCTGCACGGC
>JAYVJI010000742.1:0-1788 GCA_043769435.1 Verrucomicrobiota bacterium | reverse complement strand
CAGGATGCCAGCTCCCTCGCAGCTGACAGTCTGGATGATTTCATCGAGCCAAGAACCGGCACAGAAAAGCAGATGGCTGCCCTATGGACAGAAATTCTGGGCCGGCCTGGCATCAGTGCCACCAGCGATTTCTTTGCGCTGGGAGGCACCTCTCTGAACGGGTTGAAATTATTCACCCGCATCCGCCAGGAAATGAACATCGCGCTCCCGCTGGGCACCCTCTTCCGCGCTCCCACTCTGGAGCGGATGGCGCGGGAACTGGATCTGGCCCGCATGAACCGGGGAGAGCGTCCATCACCCTTGAGCTGCATCCAACCAAAGGGCCGGGAGGCACCGCTCATCTGTCTGCACGGCGGAGATGGCGGCACTATATTCTACCGGAATTTACTCCCCTTCGCGGGGGAGGATCGGGCCATCTTCACTATAGAATCCCCTGCCCTTGTGGATGCCTCGCTACCCATCGAGAGCGGAACGATTCACAACGCGGCGCGCAAATACATAGCCTATCTGCGCGAGGTGCGTCCGCACGGCCCTTATGTGCTGGCAGGCTACAGCTATGGCGGCATCCTCGCCTTTGAGATGGCCAGGATACTGGAGGAAGAAGGGGAATCGGTCCCGCTCGTGGTTTTGTTTGACACGGAGCATCCTAACTACCAACCGCGTCTACTGAGTGGAAGGGAACGCGTGGCAGCCATCTGGCGGCAGGCGGGTGATCGCTCGTTGCCAGGGCGGCTCCTCTACCTAGCCGGCCGCCTGCGGGACAAGTGGCAACGGAGGAATGCCAACCGGGACAAGCAAACAGCGGCCGCACGCCTGCATGAGCTGGGACTAAAAGCAGCGGATGAGGGACTGCGCCACTATCAGCACAATGCAGCCGCCGTGTCTGCTATGGAAAACTACGCCACTTCCACCTGGAGCGGAAGGGTGCTGCTGCTCAGGTGTGTGCATGATCTGGACGATAAGTATGATAGATCCGAAGACTACGGCTGGACCCCGCTCGTCGGCGGGTTAACCGTGGATCGGATACCAGGAAATCATCTGGATATCTGGGATGAACCTCATGTCCAAAAAGTGGGGAGCATCCTGCGCCGCCGCCTTGATCAATTGTCCCGCCCTGGTCAGCCATCAAGGCCGCAGGAGTTGAGCGTGGAATAGATCAATGACAGCAAGGACTCAGGGCGGCGAAATCACCAACACCCGGGCGAAGAGGCGATTCTTTCCAGGCGCGACCTCAGTGGACAGCCAGGACTGAGAGGTGCCGGTGCTTCCAGTGACCGTGCTGGTGAGCACCCCAGCACCATCCAGCCAGCTCTGCAGCTCGCTGGAGACTTGAGGTGTGATTTGGATGGCGGGATCAGCCAGCAGATTGCGGCTCCAGGTAAAAGCGAGCAACCCGCCACCAGTGGCCGGGACTGGCTGGCCGGTGACACCACTGTTCAGCGCATTGCAATTCAGGACCCACTCCGCGATGTTAGATACACCGTCACGATCAGGGTCTGCACTTGGCAGCTGATTCGCCGCTGACTGCCCAGCCAGCACGCGGGCGGCCCAGGCGGCATAGCTCTCGTATACGGTCACGGTAACCAGATCAGTAACCGTGACTGGACCGGGCGCGGTCGCCGTGAGCCGCAGAACGTAAACGCCAGGGGCCGTGAAAATCGCGTTGGCGTTATCGCAGTTGGGCGTGGTGAAAGTGACCGCCGCCGGGCCGGAATCCCGCGACCATGCCAGCGCCACAGCAGAGGGCGTAAAAGTCCCGGCATTCAACGCGCCATCCAAATAAACTGG
>JAYVJI010000741.1:0-7142 GCA_043769435.1 Verrucomicrobiota bacterium | reverse complement strand
CACATCCACATCGCTCCCACCACCGTGGCAGCGAGCACGGCGACGGCGAAGATTACGGCTATGATGCGAACATGAAGGCGGGACATGCTATGGATGCGTTCCAAGAAATGAGAACGCTGCAAGTTGGGCGGTCATTTCAGCCCGTCAAGCAACTGTCTAAGAAAACTAAGCAATCCGCGATCAGCGCCTGGGACGCTCCAGCCAATGCACCAGCACGCTCAGAGCCCTGGAACGATGGCTGATGCCGTTCTTCACTGAAGCAGGCAACTCCCCAAACGTAGCGCAGTGGCCATCAGGAATGAACACCGGATCATAGCCAAATCCGCCAGCGCCCCTGACGCCGTCGGCGATCACGCCCTCCACCGCCCCCCGGAAGACCGCCAGCTCCACCCCCGCCCGGGCCACGGACAAGACACAGCGAAACCGGCCCGTCCGTGCCGTACCATGAATGCCCGCCGCCTCCAGTTCCGCCAGGACTTTATCCCGGTTGGCCTCATCACCGCCACCGGCATACCGGGCGGACCGCACGCCGGGCCTGCCATCCAGGGCATCCACTTCCAGACCTGAATCATCCGCCACCACCAGCACTTCCGGCCCCAGAAAAGCGGAGGCCGCCAGAGACTTTATCGCTGCATTCTCTTCAAAAGTCGCTCCTGTTTCCTCCGGCGGAATCAGCCCGGCATGTGCCGTCAAATCCTCCACCAGCCACCGCGCGCCCAGCATTTCCCGGAACTCTCCGGTCTTATGGGCGTTGTGGGTGGCAATGACGAGTCGTGGCAGTGGAGCAGGCATATTTCCATTCCTAACCACAAGGCCTATACGCTCAAGCGCAACCCGCAGCGACTTCAAAAGGCGGATGCCAGGTAAGGCCGGCTAGCAATTTCCGCCGGAAGGCAAGCGGCTCATTCAGGAGGGATTTCCCATCCAGCCAGAGCAGGTCCACCATCCTGAACCGGGGCCCTGCGGCCTCCCCGCAGAACAAGTCCGGCTCGGAGCGCCAGGCTTTATCCGCCGGAAGATCCCGCAGCTTGAGAACTGAACCTGGAGCGATAATCCCGCCGCGGACAATAACCTCGGAGGCGATACCACCATTCCCCACGAAGACAGGGAAAGCAGTATTCAAGCACCGGAAATCTGTCGCGTACAGCGCAGTCCTGCCCTCCGCATGATGCCATTCCACAGGCAAGCCGGAGAGCCCTGGCAGGGCCTCTCGATGCACAGGGTAAAACGGAAGCGGCCCCGCACTGTCCAACGTCCCGGCCCTTGCTAGGATCGCCGTGAGGCCGGCATCCCCGGTGAGCCGCAGAGCTTCCCGCACTAGCACCTCCGGCTGCCGAAACGCGAGTGAGATCGCGGCCTCCACTATTCCGTGCTTCAGGCCCACGTGTAGGTCTCCGCTCAGAATCCCGGCGAGCAGGCCAGACTCCGGCGTCCTCATGCGGCGGAAAGCTCCAGCCAGCAGTTGAGCCCTGACACCCGTGGAAGCTGCCTGCCCCACTGCCTGAAAGAGAGCGCAGACTTCTGTTAGGCTCCACTGCGCAGCATCGCACCTTTGATCCGCTAGAACCAGGGAGGTATTTTTCCCATGGTCGCTTTGCCCCCGCGTCAACTCTTTGATTTTCCTGGGTGAAAAGCCTGAGGCCAGGGAGAGCGCGGACTGCAGGACCGGCCACTCCGTCCGGATCAGCCTGCGCTCCGGAGCAGACGCCGCAGTTTTTCCTGACAAAAACCGGACCGCAGTCGCCAGCGATTCCTCTGGAGAAATGCCAGCCAGCCAGCCGGCCAGCAGCGCCACCTTATCCACCCGCTCCGGCACCTGTCCCACCTGCACGGCCAGCCGGGCGAGCGCGGCGAACTCCCCTGCCCCGTCAGCCGCAGCATCCGGCAGGACCCGCCGGGCTAAAGGCGGCGCAGGGATTTCCAGAGCCAGATCCATTTGATCCACCCCGCTCAGCGACCACGCGGAGTATCCACGTTGCCGGAGATCGCGGGAAAATTCCGCTGCAAAACCATGGGTTGTCAGGACCCGCGCGGGCCCGACCATTTCCACCAGTTGGAGCAGGTCCGGGTAGTCCGCGTGATCCGTTAGGGGAAACACTTCATCGACCCGGTATTGGAACCTTGCCCCCGCATCCAGCCCCCAGCCAGTCACCATCGCACAGACCTTGCGCGGCAGCGCATCCAGCCCTCCGCGCGCCGCTGTGGGAGGCACTACCAGCACCCCAGGCGGCACCCCGCCATCCCATTCCTCCCAAGGAGGCAGCGGCCAGCCCAGTTCCTCATACGTGCGGTTTACGGCGGCGATACTGGAGTGGACCGCCAGCGGAAACGCCGGGCCCACTATCATCTGGATCTCCTGCGCCTTTCCCCGCGAGTATCCCATCAATACGGGCGTCTCCCCCCGATCCAGCGCCCAGCTGCACCATGCACGCATCGCCCCGCTGACCTCCTCTGTTGGCGGCATGAGGTAATGTGGCCTGCCGAATGTGCATTCCATGATCAACAACTGCGCGGGCATGGGCTGAGCTGCCTCACTGGCAAATCCGGATCGCAGTTTAAAATCACCGGTGTAAAGCAGGGTGGCACCATCAGCGATCCGCGTCGCATGGATCATCGCACTGCCCAGCACGTGCCCCGCAGGTGTCAGCACGAAACGATAACCGCCGCGCTCCCATGGCTCACCCCAGTCCAGCGCTAGGATTTCCCCCTTCATCCGGAACCGGTTCTTAAGCAAATGAGCCGCCGCCCTGCTAGCGATGGTCAGAGCATGAGGGGCGAAGTGATCTGAGTGTGCATGAGAAACGAACGAGCAGGACTGCCTCAGCCCTGCATCCAGCCAAAGATCAGCCTCCGGAAGATAAATGCCGCGTGCATAATTGACGGGAATCATAGCTGCGCTGTCACCATATCACTGCCTGCGCCGGACTTACAGCGCAGCACTGCCGCGGTCTCCAGTGCGTATCCTCAGGACCTCCTCCACAGGCATGACAAACACCTTCCCATCCCCGATTTTTCCAGTCATCGCCGCACTAACAACACATTTAACGACTTCGTCCACCATGGCATCCTCGGTCACAATTTCTACTTTTACCTTTGGCAAAAAATCCTCCATATACTCGGTGCCCCGGTAGATTTCCGTATGCCCCCGCTGGCGGCCAAAGCCTTTCACCTCCGTCACGGTCAATCCCTCCAGACCCAGTTCCTGCAACGCCTCCTTCACATCTGTCAGCCGGAAGGGTTTGATGATAGCCTCAATCTTTTTCATGCATCATCCACGCCACGTAATCCATGCAGCGCAACTGATTAGAACGAAGTTAGGAACCCGAAGCGGAACGAGGGAAGGCGGAAAACAGACCAGCAGAATTGGATGTTTATTTTTGGCCGCTGCCGCACTCCATCTCCTTAACCTCCTGCGCGCTTGTAAAAGCTCTCCGGAATCTGATCTATGAAGGCCTTCATCCCCGCCCCCATTTTGCCCGAAAGATATTCATGGATGACGTCAGTCGCCTTCCGGTTATTCCCCAGCAAGGTGACGTCGCCATGGAGGTCGCTGCTATCCTGCCTCTCCTGGTGCAGTTCCACTGCCAGCACATTCCGCCCGGGCCGCAGAGCACTCACCAGAGCCTCTCGGTAGTGCCACCGGGCCTCATCAGCAGCGTTGATCACCTTCAAGGCTTTCGTCCCGGGAGTGATCTCACCTTCACCCATGTTTTCACGGGCTATTTCCTTACCGTTCAGGTAAATCACACAGCCGTCATCACAGCGAAATCCGACCTGCAGGCTTTCCACTGCGCCAGCGGGATCAGCCAGCTCAAAAGCAGTCAGCATCACACAACTCATCGCATGATCCTTTGGGCCAGTCCCTCCGGGCTTTATCTCTGTGCCCATGCCAGGATCTCCGTATCCCAAAGGCGCCTTCCCTTCCGGCCATGTGGTGGCATCAAACGCTGCTGCATTCCAACCCAAAGGCGGCACCTGGCCATCGTCCAAATAGCGCCACACGGCTCCCGCCGGCACCAGCGTCAGGAAATCCTGACGCGACTGACTGCCAGCGGCTTTTGCGGCAGCTGCATACTTTGTTAGAAACCCGATGACTCTGGCATCATCGGCACGAGTTTCGAACTTTCGTCCCATCGCCTCCAGCATGATCGCGCAGAACATTTCCCAGTCCGCTGCGGCAGCCGGATTATTCTGCGCCCGGAACAATCCCGCGAGGGCCTCACCCCCAAGCACACTTGTTTCCCAGGTTCCCACGAGGTCCGGAGCAGCCTTCATTTTAGCCAGCATCACCGCCTGCACGGCGCCGGGGCCGGCCGGTAGCGCGGCTGTGATGTGCGACTCCGCCAGCATCCGGTGGTAGCGCTGGAAGCGCTCCCCGCTTCCCTTTCCCTGCAATGAAGCAAGTTGCTTAGGATCCACAGATTCTAGGACCTGCTGCGCTTCAGCTGCTTTTCCCAGACGGACCAGCACCTCGCTGCGGCTTATGAGGTCCAGCACCTGGGTCGTTACTGATTCAGCCACTTCACTGGCGGTAGCGACCTGCAACATTGCCAGGGCCTTTTCTTTATTTCCAATCTCCGCGTAGAGACCTGCCAGTTCAATCGCCGGGCCGCCTTGGTTGAATCCTTCAGCAGAATCCTTTGAACCATAGTAGTCCGACAGCCTGAGCGCATCATCATTCAGTAGCCATCCATCCTTGATTTGAGTCTTGAACCACTGGCCCCGGACTCCCTCCTTCCCGTATCCTGGAATCCCGAGGGAAGACTGGATGAGGCGGGACAGGATAGTGGAGCGCGCGGTGGTCAATTCCACTTTTTCCTTTTCGGCAGGCCATGGAAACGAGCCCACCCCAGTCACCGAGCTAGGTATGGCGGCTTCACTCTGCACAATTGTCCGCAGCTTTAACCTCAGCTCTTCAGGCTGCGCTGCCAGCGCTTTGTTAAAGTCTACCATGCGATCATCCAGCGCGTAGAGCATGAGCACATGCAACACCCGCAACTGAGGTTCCACTGAGTATCCCGTCTTGAAATACTGACTGTTACCGCCGGCAAAAAGCACCTCTGTCCACAGCCTGCGGTTCGCCTCCCGCGCGGCCTGATCCATGCCACCCAGCGCCTTGTTGGATTCAAGGATCAGCACATCTGCTATCCTGTGCAGCAACTGATCTCGGTTATAGTCCTGATCACATTCCAGCTTTGCCAGCTCGACCAGTTCCTTCTGCACATAGGCGGTGTCACCTGCCCGCAATCGCTGCCGAAGGTGCATCCTGAGCAAGGCCTCCCGCTGCGCAGTCTGTGCCTGGTTTCGCGCATCCGGCAACATTGCTAGGGAAAGCCCCTCCACTGCAGCAGTGACCTGAGCAGCCAGTCCATCCACAGCCTCCGTCCCGCCCAGCAGCATGAGAGTTTTCGACACCATCTCCTTGCTCATGGCTGGAGCATTGGCGGCCAACTCCTTAGCAGCCTCCTCCAGCCGGGCCTTCCGATCAGGAAATCCTTCGCGCCGCAGGTCTCCGGCATCACCCAACCCGGAAAGCAGCGTCCGGGCGAAAACCCGATGCTGAACGGACGGCAATGATGCCAAAAATAAGTGCATCCGGTCATGTAGCGCCCGTGTGTAGCGCCATTGAGAATTGTCCATCACATCTCCCATTATACCACTCTCCGCTACGGTCACAAACTCATCCTTTCCTGCCACCACCAATCTTCCGGCGGGCTCAAGCTTGCCGGCATGCACCAGCCTCGCCAGCCAGCTAGGCCTCGCCTGAGCCATCCCGCCTGTGATCACATTTCCTATCAGTTCATCATCATTGAGCAGCACGGCCATATCCAGCAGCGCGGCACCAGCGGTCCCGTCAGAGCGGTAGGCCAGGTTACCCCGGAGCGCCGTGCGCCACGCACCGGCTACCTGTGCCATGACAGTTCCTACACCTTCCGGCGGTTTCACGCCCGGCTGGCTGAGCCACGTCGAGAGCCTCGTTAAGATGCCGCGGAGTTCTCCTTCATCGAGAGTATTTCCAGCGCTCCATGACTCGGCCATGACCCTAGCAGCGACTAGCAAAAACGCCGGCTCAATGCTGCCATCTTTCCACACTCCATGAAAAAGCAACCCGGAGCGGAGCGGCAGCGGCAGACTGCCGTCCTCACCCAGCGCCAGCAGCGCTTTTTGTGAAGCAGGAAGCTTCGTAGGATCAGTTATTCCCTCACACAGGGGCCTGGCACCGATGACACCGGGATCCGGCATGGCAGCAATCTCCGCGTCGGTTTTCCCTGATTTCCTAGCGGCATCCCGTGCCTCGCGGGCAGCATTGGCTTCTGCCTCCCGCTTTATATACGGATGGTGTGGCCGCATCCGGCTTTCGATCGCCAGTGCCAATAGTTGATGCGGCCAGGACGTAGGTTTTGATGCCGAGAGAGCGGTCAGTTCTTTGAGTAGAGCCTCATCCTTATGCACGTTTCTATCCACCAGCACGTCCTGCAAGTCAGCCATCAGCATTGCTCCTGCTTTGGGATCCATGTTTTCTTCCATGGCTGCCAGCAGTTTTTCATAGGAAGGCGGCTGCGGCTTCCCGTCCTTGTCGGGCTGCAGGGACGCAGCCTTGAGGCAATAGAATGCATGGGCACCCACCATATCGAAATCAATGGGATAGCCATCAGGCGCCATCACGGCCTGAAGCAGCGCCCCGGTTTCCTTCAAGGCCACAGGAGCATCCGGGCGCTTATTCAATGCCTCGACGCGCAGTTTAAGAGCTTTGTCCAACCCCCGATTCACATAATACCCCAAACTGTTGCCGGTCTTGCTGGCAGCCCCGGCCAGCTTCCTCAACTGGATAAGAAATGTCGCGGCTTTTGCAGGTTCAGAGGCCAGCAGGTCAGGCAGAAACTTGCCAGTGAAAACATCCAACTGATGATATTGGATCCCCGAATCAGCAATTGTTTTAGCCTTTAGGAATTTTTCCAGCTGCGTGCCTTCCCCTAGCGGCGCACCCGGGGTGGTCTGCTTTTCCAGCCATTCACGTATGCCTTTCTGCTCTGGTGTGAGCACGGCATCGCTCTTCACGTCCCCCTGCACTCTGGCATTTACCCAGGCCCACTCCGCAGCTTTTTCCGGCGTCAGTTTCTGAAGATCCGGCAAATACGGAG
>JAYVJI010000740.1:0-4951 GCA_043769435.1 Verrucomicrobiota bacterium | reverse complement strand
CACCGGGGAGTTCGGTGAAAGCAGCGGGTCAGTGTTCGGCTTTCTGAACATCGGCGGGGGTGGAAATATCGAGGTATTGCACGGCGATGGCAGCGGTGGGGGCGTTTGGATGAGCACCGGAAAGAGCGTCTCTCCTGCCAATCAGTGGGTGGAACTTGTGATCCGGCAGGATTTCACAGCGAAGACATGGGACTTGTGGATCCGGGAGGCAGGGCAGATGAAGCTCGCGGCTTATGATTTAGGGCTTTGGGACAATACGGCTTCCACTGCCCAGCGTCTGGTTTTCGTCGGGTTCTTGACGCCGGATGGCATCGCCGCGGATTTATTCGTGGATGATGTAGGCGTAGCAGGTTCCGCTCCGTGGGATACAGACGCGGATGGAGTGCCAGACGCTTGGGAAACCACTCACGGCGGCATAACCGCAGGAGGCCGGGCACGGATAGCGCAGGTTGCGGGGGATGCGCTCTGGTCTCTCGGAGCGTGGGCGGCTTCCGCCAATTCCCCGCCGGTCCCGTGGTGGACGCGCCGCAATGGAAGCTTGGTCGTCACGATGACCAATCACGAGAAGGCGCTGGACGGAGATCTCTCCGGCATCACCTGGAACGAAGCTTCCGGCACTTTTTTCGCCATTCAGAACAACAGCGGCAAGCGTATCGTAGAGTTAAACCGGTCCGGTCAATTATTGAAAACAGTCTGGACCAGCGGTGACCCCGGCACCGCATTTGAAGACCCGGAGGGCATCACTTGGATTAAACCCGTGGCCGGTGGCCCTGTGAATCAATTTGCCATCGCTGAGGAGCGCAGCCGGGCGATCGTGATTGTCACGGTTGGGCCCGAGACTTGGTCGCCGCGCGTCCGCAGAACCAACATCATTCCGGTCACCGGCATCCCGGCTGGCGATGACAACAAAGGCTTGGAGGGGATTTGCCACATTACCGGTTCGAGCCCTCCAGAGTTTTACGGAATCATCGAAGGTGAGCCTGGCACCTCTAATCCTCTCGCAGTTTTGCGCATCGCTGCCGACGGTGTCGCCAGTCCGGTCCCCGGGCTGCCCGCGGACCTGCACCAGCAGTTGAACGACCTTGCCGACATCGCTTATGACCACGCTAGACAGCGGCTCTATCTTCTCAGCGAACAGAGCAGGAAAATTCTCATCTTACCGCTGCCCGGTGCCTCCGGCACCCAAACACTGGACCTAGATACTGCCGCCCAGACGCCATTTCCCGGGCAGCCGGAAGGGCTGGCGTTGATACCGGGCGGCGGATTCGCGGTGGTCGGGGAGCCGGCATGGTTTGCACTCTATGCGCCTTCCACGGGTTTCACTTCGCAGTCCGGCCCATACCTCAACGAAATCGTCGCGGCCAATAACACTGGGATTCTGGATCGGGAGGGGAAGGCGCGGGACTGGATCGAAATTTATAACCCCGCGGCGGTCCCGGTTTCACTCTCAGGAGCCAACCTTACCTATACCGAGGCCGGGGCAGCCCCGATCTCAGCGGTTCTTGATGGCTTGGTCCTGCAGCCCAGGGAACACCGCGTCCTGTTCGCCTCGGCGAAATCCAATGCTCAGTTTACGGGAGCCGCAGGAGAAGAGTTCCATCTCCCTTTCAAGCTCAAGGCGGGTGGTGGCACACTAAGCCTCACAGGGGTGACCCCTGTGAGTAACTGCGCTTGGTCGGGGCTGGGAGCGGACCTAGCCTATGGCTATGCGAACGATGCTCCCTCCGCCTACGCCATCTTGGCCACGCCCACGCCGGGAAGTAAAAATGCAGGTGTGGCAGTAAGTCCCCCGCTGGCGGTGCCTGCTATTTTACACAACGGCGTGGCCCCGGGTTCGCTCATCGTGTCCGGCGGCAGTATCACTTTTACCCTAGCAGGTAATCCAGCAGGCACCCTGCTCTTTTATACGTTGGACGGCACAGAACCTTACCCGGACAATCCCAGTCTCATGCAGTGGAATGGCGCGGCCCTCCCCGTAGCCGGTACCATGCTCGTGCGGGCGGCAGCTCATCTGCCTGGTGCCCGGCCTTCTGATTCCGTGAGTCGTGCGTTCATCAGTGCCGCCGGGGTTGCGTCACAGGGGCGTCCTGCCGGGCCGCCTTTGGGAAACTATCCTGAAGCAACCGACGGCAGTTCGTGGGCAGGGTTCACGCCGCAGACGGGCATCGTCTATGGTGTGGACACCGGGGCCTCGGCAGCGGAGCAGGCGGCGGCAATCACGGCGATCACTTCCAAAGCGCCGGCTCTTTCGCTTCTCCTGGACCCGCAGGATCTGTTTTGGCTGACCGATGGTGTTTACGCGAACAGCAGCCGCAATGATGGAGTCTTTGCCGTCGAACGCAGGGCTGCCCTAGAATACTATGACCCGGCGAGTCCGACTGCCGGGCGCTCCAGCCTCCACGCCGGACTGAAAATATCCGGTCACTCTAGCCGCTATTGGTCGAACACTCCGAAACATTCCTTCCGCCTACATTTCCGGGACAAGTATGGGGCCTCAGCTTTCCAACGCAGCGGCCTCTTTCCTGCGCAGGCCGGGGATCCAACCCCCGTGGGCACACCGAAATACGAAGTGCTGGGCCTGCGCAGTCCCATGCATGACTCTTTCGCCGTGGGTGGGCAGTGGGCACCCTTCCGGGAGACGGCCAAATACATCACGGACACATGGGTCAACAAGCGCCTTGCGGAATTAGCCACGCCGCAAGGTACGCAGCCCTTTCTAGGATTCACCCCGGCCATGCCGGACGCCGTGCGGCTACCGGTGCCGCATCGCCGCTGGGTCAACGTGTTCATCAATGGCCTCTACTGGGGCGTCTATGAACTCATCGAAAACGTGGATGGCGAGTTCGCAGACCAAGCTCTCGGCAAAGCGAAATACGATGTGCTGAAATCTCCCGAGGGCGGCAATACACCGGAGTCCCTAGCGGACGCCGCTGTGTCAGGCTCTTGGGGGGCATGGACTAATGGAGTAAAGAGCCGCGCGGCGGTCATCTCCGGCGCGATCACTTCCACGGCCACAGAGGCAGCCTTTCTCACCGCCACCAATGCGGCCTTCAATGACATTAAGGCCAATGTGGACCTCGCCAGTCTCATTGATTACATGCTGCTCAATCTCTACATCGGTAACAGCGACTGGCCGATGCACAACTACGTCATGGTGCGGCGCAGGATTCAGGGGGCGCCCGGCGCGGGCTGGGCCGATGGGCGTTTCCGCTTCCTGAGTTGGGATGCTGAGTATGGCCTGCGCGTCAGCCCGCAGAACGACAGCACGTCGCTCGTTTGGCTCAATGGCGGTGATGGTCCAGGATGGCTCTTCTCTGTGCTCTGCGCGCGCAGTGATTTTCGCGCATTGGTGACCATAAGGGCGAATGCGCTGCTCGTGGATGATCCAGAGGGAACCGGGCTGCCGGTCGCCCCCACGTCATCGCATTATCGCACCATGGCCCCGCTCGCCATGCGCAGCAGTTTTGACCTCGCCGTGCGGGACTTCATGGGCCTCACCGGCTCCGCGCCAGAGGATGACGGTCTGGCTGCCGCCGAGTCTTTGCGCTGGGGTAAGGTCTTCACCAACAGCCAGAATCTGCCCATCAAGTATGATGCCGCCAAATGGCGGGCGAATATCGCCGGCAGCCGCGATAACTTCTTCCCGCAGCGCACTGCGGCCATGCGCTCACACATGGGTGCTTTTCTTACGAGCGTGGAGGGCCTGATCCAGAACATCCGGCTCGCCGGCGCGGGCGGCACTGGGGGATACACCGGCAACACCAATGGTGGCTACCTCGCCGGATACGGAGCCACCGGCATTGTCATCGGCGACGCCGATGGAGACGGTATTCCCGATGCCTGGGAAACAGGGGGCAACCGGATCATCCAGAACGGTCCCGCTGTCGGATTCAAAGTCTTCTCAAAGCTGCACCCCGCTTCAGCCTCCGGCAGTTAGGCTCACCCACGCTGAATTCCGATCCAACTTTTTATGAAACACTCCCCGCTTCCCATCCTCCTCGCAGGTGCCGTCTTTCTGCCGCTCGCACCATTCACAGGCAAGATCCACGCGCAGTGCAATTGCCAGCCCGGCCCGGGCCAGACCGGTGTCGGCACATGGATAATAGACCACGAGGGGCCTGCCGAGCCGGTTGCCCTCGTGCTGACACCTACCAGCGGCACGCCGCTTACGTGGACGATCCAGCCCAACCGGCGTAATTTTATCCGGCTGCACGGGCGCAATGCCGTTTTCCCTCTCAACCGCAACTTCAGTCTGGAGATGCTGCCAGTCGGTAATGCCGCCCTGGCCGGCCACCTTCTCGTGGTGAATCCCGGGGGTGCGCCGATCGAGCGGCTCAATCCTTCAGATCCGTCCACGGGGCCGGGCGTGAAAGTGCCGGAGTTGCTTCTCACTCCTGCCGCCGCGGATAATCCGGCGCACTTTCGCTTCCCATCGGCCCGGCTGGACATTCCTGGCAACGGCTCACTCCATCTCACTTCTCCCGGTGCAGATGCGCAGAATGGCTACACCATTGCGGGACCGGAAGGGCACTTCGTATTCGGAGGCACAGGGCAGGGCACAGTGGCCTTTAATCCTCTGCAGAACGCTTCTCCCTGGCTTCCGCTGGCGTGGTCGGTGACTACCGGCAGCGGGAATATGCAGACCGCTTCCATTACCGGAGGCTCCCGCTATTGGGTCGGCGATCATGCCGCCGATGTTACCGCTGCCGGAAATGTGTTGACCATTCGCTTTTGGGCCGCCGGCGTCTTTTCCGCGGCTGCCAGCAGCCAGGCTCCCAATACAGCACCGGTGAGGACGATCACCGTGCAGCCTGCTGCCGCCGCGAGCATTACTCTGCCTGCCGGCACTGCGGAGGCGCCCGCGGTGAGCTTCGCCGCGGCGGAGGGATTCCAGGTAACGGACGCGCCCGCAGGCAAAGCCCCAGTAACCAAACAGTTCTACTACCGCAAC
>JAYVJI010000739.1:0-1803 GCA_043769435.1 Verrucomicrobiota bacterium | reverse complement strand
CCGGCGGCGCTGCAGATCAGGACGCGCTGCGACGATGGGGCTCTTATTTACATCAATGGTGTCTTTGCGGGGTCTATCCGGCCTAACGCTGCCATCGGTAATGCTCACCACTACTGGAATACTCTCTACGTCAATGCACCGGAACCAGCTCCCACCGACAGCCTGACGGTCATTTCATCAGCGTCGGTGAATCTTGTGGAAGGCGACAACATCATCGCTGTGCAGTCTGGCAATTCCTCCTTTGGCAGCAGTGACTTCTTTTTCGATCTGGATTTACAGCAGAGCTTCGGCGTCTTGCGGGGACTCACGCCAGCGAGTGCAAACTCCACCTTGAAGCCAGTCATTGCCGATGCCCCTCCCGCCATCCGCGGAGTCGAGCACACGCCTAAGGTGCCCACGGCCGGCCAGGAGGTGTTGATCACTGCGACCATCACCGATCCGGACGGTGTGGGGCCGGTTTCCCTTTCCTATCAAATCGTCAATCCCGGCAGCTACGTTCGGAAAACCGATCCCGCCTATAACAACCCTGCCAACTGGCTCACCATCCCCATGACGGATGATGGAACCAGCGGTGATGTGGCCACCGGGGATGCGGTTTTCACCGCTAGGATCCCCGCATCCGTACAGACGCATCGCCGTCTCATTCGTTACCGGATTTCCGCCCAGGACACAGGCAACCACACGGTGAATATCCCGTTCCCTGACGACGAGCAGCCAAACTTCGCCTACTTTTGTTATGACGGGATTCCTGCATGGACCGGGGCGATGCGGCCAACCGCCTTTAGTGGCTTCCCGGCTACCGCACCGGTTACTTTCCCCTCGGCCTTGCTCTCAACCATTGAGCCTTATCATCTGATAGCGCTGGATACGGACATCGCCCTGTGTCTGTATACCGGTCCTGAGGTGCCATACTTTGGTACCTTAATATACGAGGGAAAGGTCTACGATCACATCACCTACAATGTCCGTGGCATCGGATCAACCAGAGTCAGCGGTAAGAATAAGCTGGCCTTCAAATTCAACCGAGCCCGCGATTTCCGCGCGCGCGACAACTGGGGCCGCCAGTATTCCGAGGACTGGAATTCTTTCGGTCTGGATGCCAATGCGAGCCCGTGGGCAGCAGTTCACCGCGGCTCTGCCGGAGTGGAGGAAGCCGCCACCTACCGGGTTTTTGAACTGGCAGGTATGCACTCCCTGCGCACCAACTACGCCCAGCTCCGCATCATCCGCAAAGCAGCGGAGTCAGCTCCCGCCGGCACTTCCGTGAGTGACGCTACGGCGGGCGGCACCGTGGACGGCCAGTATACATCCGATCTCTGGGGCCTCTACCTTGTGCTGGAACCCACGGAGACCAACCTGCTGGGCGAGCGTAATCTTCCCGACGGCAACATCTACGCGATCGAAGGCAACGGTGGTGACAAGAAGCACCAGTCGGCAACTCAGTCGACAGACAACTCGGACTGGGCGGCCTTTTCCGCGGCCCTGACTCTGGCCGGGCAATCCGAGACGTGGTACCGCGGAAACCTTGATCTGAAGCAACTCTTCTCTTACATCGCTCTGAGCCGTTTGTTAGGAAATGTGGATGTCCGGCCCGGGGACAACTACCGCTTCTACCACAGCCCGGTGGTGCTCGACCCCGCTTACCCCGCCGGCCACTGGTCCATCATGGGATACGATCACGATATGCAATTCATAGCCGCAGCCCACTGGGGCGGTACTATGGATGGGGTCACTGTGGCGGGTGCACCGAACGCGGTCATGGCCATGATGCGCCACCCTAGCATCGCCCGCGACTACCGCAAC
>JAYVJI010000738.1:0-9167 GCA_043769435.1 Verrucomicrobiota bacterium | reverse complement strand
GCAGTTATTCCCACACATTCAGCAGTGAGGTGAGTATCGTGGACATCACGTTCAGCGCGGCGGTGAGCCGGGGATACGCCTCCGTGACGTCAGCGGATGGCTTGCGCACGCTGGCGCAGCTCACGGTGCCGGCGGGGAATCGCGCGGAGGTGGTGGTGCCGGGCGGCGCGCCGTTGCGCATTCAGTTGGCCGTGGAGACGGGCACCGGCGGCACGGCGGGTTCGCTGCGGCGCGTGGTGCGCACTATTAATACATGGACCGGCGCGGGCGGTGTGCCGGCGAATACCATTGTGCCGGCGAGTCTGAACATCAGCGAGCCGGCCACGCTGGGTTCGATCAAAGGGGTATTCGATGTCATGGGCGAGGTGGAACTGGCGGCGACCACCAGCGTGGAGGCCACGTATTTCAGCCACAACTATCCCGCGTATGGTACTTGGCAGCGCACGTTTGCTGTGCCGGGTGACCCGGCCAGCGGGGCGTTCACGCTGGGGAGTCTGCCCTCGTCCGCCAGCATCGCGGTGAATGATCCGGGGGCGGGCAGCAGCTATGGCGTGCAGGCCACGGCCTTTCTGAAAAACACGCTGCCGTCCGGCAACAAGGCCGTGCAGCTCACCCGCACGAAGATGCTGCTGGGTGCTGAAGTGCCCTCCGTTCTTGGCGGTGGCTCTGCCGTTCTCGAAACCGAGCTGGCCATTACGCCCGGCTATCTGCACGGCACCATCCAGCTCAACGGCCCGGGGCCGGAGCCGGGCATCACGCCGGTGCTGCACGGCATCGTGACCTCAGCAGATGCTGATGGCAATACGGACGGTGTGCCGGATGGGGGCGGCAGTCCTGATGCCTGGTTGAATGCCTCGCTCATCATCTCGCGCACCGCAGTGGACTCTTCCAGCTACGGCGGCACGGCCCAGATGATCCTAGAGCGCACCACCGCGGGCGCGGTGACGACTTGTGAATACGAACTCATCTGCGCCAGTCCTAACAGCGGCCCCGCCGTCAACTGGACGCCCCCCGGCGTGCGCCTGCTCATGGCGAACAATAACATCACGGAGGCGCAGTATTTCAGCACCAGCTATGAAATGACCCGTGCGGGCGCGGCCCCGCTTTCCCTGATGCCGGGCGACACGCATCCCTATGGCTATGCCGTGGAGATGGGAGAAGTCATCCTCACCGTGCGCTCGGCCAGCCCTGCGGTGAATATCTGGCAGCCGCAGCTCCAGCTGGGCGGTCTGACCGATGCCCCTGCCAATGCCATGCGCGTGCATAGCATCGGCGCCTTCGGCTGGCCCACCACTGCCGCCGCAGCAGCCCAGCGCGCCAGCCTGCGCACCGTCCTGCCCGCAGGCACCTACACGTTGCAGCCTTTGGTGAAGACTGTGTCCATCTCCGGTCCGGGCAGCACCATGCTGGCGCCCTTCACCATCACCGTGCCGCCGCGCGGTCGCGTCACGGCGGACAATGGACTAACACTTTCCGCCGGCGTGCCTCTCTGCATCCCGGCGGGCGGCGCACCAGTGAGCGGCACGGTCTCCTCCGGCGCCGCCGCGGTCACGGCCATCACGTACAGAGTGGACGGCGGTGCGGTGCAGAATGCGAGCTTCGTTCCAGGCATTTCGCCCTCCTTCTCCCTCACGCTGCCGGCAGGTCTGGCAAACGGCCCGCACACGATCACTCTAACAGTCACCAGTGCGGACGGACGCACCGCCAGCGTGACGCATCAGTTTGAACGCGACGCCACTCCGCCCGTCATAGCGGCCCCGCCGGACATGACGCTGGAGTCGCCCATCGGCGGAATGATCGTCCACTACCCCGTGCCCGTGGCCAGTGACAACTGCGGCACCATCACTGTCATCTGCAATCCGCCTAGCGGCAGCATGTTCCCCTTGGGCACCACCACCATCACCTGCACGGCGCAGGATGCCTCCGGCAACACGGCCAGCGATACCTTCACCATCACACTGGTGCAGCCCTGCCCGCCGCCGGTGCGCAGCCACCAGTATGCCGGGAATGCAGACAGCCACTTCCGCCATCCTGACAAGGCCGGCTACCACGCTGCTGTGCCCATGACCATTCAAGCCTGGGTCAAGCGCAGCGACGCGGAACGTTGCGAGACCATCATTTCCCAAAACTATAACACCTCTTTCTGGTTCGGCTTTTGTCCGAAACTGCGCTTTTACCGCAGCGGCGGCACCTTCGCAGATGCCGACACTGCGGTGCCGGAACACCAGTGGACGCATGTGGCGGTGAGCTACGACGGCACGAACGTCAGCTTCTACATCAACGGGCAGGCCGCCGGCGTGAAGCCGCTGAGCCATGCCGGCACTGGCAGCGCGGGCCCAGTCACTATCGGCTCTGACTTCACGGAAGGCCCGTCGAACTATCAGTTCAAAGGCCACCTTGATGAAGTCGTCATTCACAGTCGGGCACTGTCAGCCTCAGAAATCAATACCAGCATGAGCCGGCAGCTCCGGTTGGATGACGGCGGGCGGGTCTCCACCTTCGGCTCCGGTGGGCGCACGGAAGACCTCGCCGGCACCACCGGCACTTCCGGCCCGGCCGCACCCACTGCGGAAATTGAAGGCATCCTGCCGCGCTATTCGGTGGTCCCCCGTACGGTGAACAGCGTGGCCATTGATGGCGTGATCAACCTCGCCACAGAGTACGCCGGTGCAGAAAAAATGGTCATCCGCTACAACGCCGGACCTGCCGTGCGCGATGGCCTGGCACACTTCGTCTACCGCGATGAACACGGCGACCGCGCGCTCTACATCGGCATCCGCGGACTACGCGATGTGGTCGCCCCGTGGACGCGCGCGCAGTCATTCGTCGCCGTCTATTTCGAGCCGGATGGCCCGCTTCATGGCGCTACCTTCGCTGATGCAACCGTGTCGGAGAATCACTTCCGCTTCTGTAGCCGACTTGATGGTACGGTCGGCGCGGGCTTCACTCCTTCCGGCTTTCAGCGCGGCAACAGCTTGGACAATTTCGGCCCGCTGCCGCTTGGCGATCCGCTCATTTCCGCGCCCGCGCCTTTTGGCATCATAGGGGCCGGCGGCGATACCATGGAGTTCCGGTTCGACCTCACTACGCTCGGTGGCGACTGGCAAAAAGCGCCGCGCCTCAGTATCGCGCACCACTGGATCGCCGGCATGCCGTTTGACACCAACTCGCCCGTCGGTGCGTCCTTCGATCTCCCTTTCTCTTGGTCCGATGTTTTCTTCGCCGGCCAGTTGCCGGAACTGCAGCACTTTTTCGCCAGCCCGCAACTCACGTTCAACTGGCTGGACCCCGGCTGCGGTTTCCTCCTCGAAAGCAGCACCAATCTTCTGCCCACATCGTGGGTCCCCATCGCCGTGCCTCCCGTGCTGGACTATCGCGACGGCATCTTCCGTGCGGTTAGTTTGAGCACCGACGGCGTCCCGCGCCGCTTCATCCGCCTGCGGAAGCCGTGAGCCGGGCCAGGGTGAGCGAGGGACTGGCGGTACGTGCGGTAGCTTTCTGCAAGCGCGGGCGGGCGGAAGGCACAGCGCGGGATCGCGGGATGGAGGCTGGGGCTGTGAAACCAACATAAAAGCAGTTGCCCCCGGGAGATGATCGTCTTAGGGAACCTGCTTGTTTTCCGGGCCGCAACTGCCCTCCTGTTCCCTTACACTTTTTTCTCATGCTCGAATCTCTGCGCAAACACAACTACGTGCTGATGTGTGTCATCGCCACGATCGTCATCATCGCCTTCTCCGTCTGGCTGAACCCGAACAAGGACATGCACAGTGACATGCAGGTCGTGGATACAGTATTCGGCAAGCCGGTGACCAAGAGCGACGTGGCGAACAGGAACCAGAGTATCGCGATCGCGAATATGCTGCACCAGATGGGGGTGGACCGGACCAGCCAGGATTTTATGTCCCAGTATACCGGACCACTTTTCAAATTCAGTTCTGAAATTCCCTCGCTGGCGAAGCGCTACGAGGCGAACAGCCGCGACTATGAAGAACTGGATGGGGCCATAAATATCGGACTGGTCGAGCACGAATGCGAGGCTCTCGGCATTTCTGTGGACAAGGAGGACTTGGGCAAGTTCGTCCAGTCGCTGAAGGCCTTCCAGGTCAATGGGCAGTTCAGCAGTGACAAGTATGAGAAATTTTTGACACAGGGAGCCCTGGGTGACCGCTCCACTACAGAGATCAAGCTCTTCACCGCTGTGCGCGAAGTCCTGCTCTATCAAAAGCTGAGAGAAGTGATAGGCAGTGATCTTCCTCCCTCAACGCCCGAGATCGAAAGCCAGTATGCCGCAGCCCACCAGCTGACCACGGTTGTGACGGCCTTGTTGCCGCTGGCCTCCCAGCCCGTGCAGACGGTCACCGATGAGGATGTGCAAAAGTTCTATGAAGGAGAAAAGGGGAAGCCCATTGATCCGGTAAAGCCAGCCAAGTTCACGCCGGGCAGCCCACCTCCTGACCCGGCAGCAGTGGTCGACCCCTTGCTGCTAACCACAGAAAAGCGCACGATCAAGTATATGCGCTTCAATCAACCCGCAGAGCCGGCCCCGCCGCCTCCAGCACCGGCACTAACGGCACCCGCAGCACTCAACGAAGAGGAGTTGAAAAAACTGCCCGAGGCTGACCGAAAGGCCAAAGAGGAAGAGCACAAAAAGCTGATGGAAGCCCACACTGCGGCTCAGGAGGCGCACACCAAGGCGCTCGCTGATCATAGCAAATCAATCACCGATCATACTGCCGCCGTGACTGCGTGGAAGATGAAAGTTGAAAAAGTAAGCAATGATCTCGCTTCCGATGAGCGGGGATCCGCCACTTTTGAAGAAATCGCGAAGCGCCATGAAGTGGAGGTCAAGACGGCTACGTTTGATAAGTCCGGAGCGCCGGACGACATCAAGGCTGACAGCGAGCTGATCACGCATGTGTTCGCCGCTTCCAGTGGGAACCAGGAGGAAACCGTCACCGCAGCCGACAAAAAGGCGTATACCGTTTTTGCGCTCGCCGGGGTGGAAAAAGCAGCCGTGAAGCCGCTCGAGCAGGTCAAAGCCCAATTGATGGAAAAGCTGATAAAGGACAAAGCACAGGCGGCCCTGAAGGCGGCCGCAGCCAGCGCGAGGTCTAATATTCTCGAGGCCCTGAAAGCAGGGAAAAGCTTTAAGGAGGCAGCTGTTGCGCAAAATTTGATCGCGAGTGACAGCCTGACATTCAGCCCCTCCAATCCGCTGAAAGATAACTCCAACGCAGCCCTGATCAAGAAAGCGGCAGACGGTATCAATGCAGGGGAGGTATCTGAATTTGACACCGTGGCAGATGGGGCGCTCCTGGTCTATGTTGAAAAAAAGGAGTTGATGCAGGATCCCAAAATGGCTGAACAAAAGGCTGCCATGAAGAAGCAGGACAACCCGTTTCAGGCTCCTGCGCTGCTCAGTGCCTGGTTCTCCCGCAAGCGCGCTGAGGCGAAAGCGATAAACAACTGAGCCCGGGGCTCCTACCCGATGATCCCGCCGCCGCTGAGCCTGGACGAATTGCTGGATGAAGCCAGCGGGGCACTTGCTGTGGGTGAGCTGGAGTCTGCTGCGGACTTTTTCCGCCGTGCGACCGTGGTTGATCCAGCCTCCTTCGACGCATGGCACGGCCTGGGCATGGTGCTCATGCGGCATGGAGATCTCAAGCCCGCTCTGGGGGCAGCCCTGATGGCCACTGATCTCCGGCCCAATGACCTTCTGGGATGGACGGCACTCTCCCAGATTCATGTGAAAATGGGTCACATCGCGGAGGCTGAAACTGCCAAGGGCAATGCCCGCATTCTATCCCTCGGCGGGAGAGTCGTACGGGATTGACCCCGCTGCCAAATCTCTGATTTCCGCATTGCTCCAGCCCGGACGCTTCGCAACACTGCCAGTGAAACAAGATCCTATTTATGAAAGAGATCAAATTTGCCACAGCCACAGAAACCGGCGGGAAAGCTGGTATGCCCACCACGGCGAAGCTGGGTTCCCGCGTGACCCGTGAGGACCTCTATGGCGATGTCATCCGGGCCGTGGAGCGTGATGGCCGCCGGCTGGAAAAGGGATGGTTGCTGCCGGATGGCACACTCCTGCGGCGCTCGCAGATCTCCAGCACCGCTGTCGATGATGAAGGCACTCCGGTAGAGGATCCGCTGGTCTATAATGGCGACACTCCGGTGGCTCAGATTGAGAGTTCTCTGGAGGCGATCAATGAACTCCACCCGGTGCCGCTCACCCGCCTCGCTGGCTTCAATGTCGGTGACGCGTATCCTCTGGATGAGCACGGTCTGCAGCCCGGGCTCTATCAGACAACCTTCAACTACCGGAAAGGCTACCAGCGCCGGGATGCCCTCGTGCTGGTCAAGCCCAGTCATGAAGCCTGGCTCCTTACCGGTAACCTGCGCCGGTCACTCATGGTGGGTAAATCTCTCGCCTATGAGTTTTTTGATGCCGCTGGGGATGACAGCACTGAAGAGGTTGATCCGCTGGACTTTTCCATGATGTAATCCTGCTGCCATGCCGCTCCTTCACCTCGACTATCTGGGCCGCAGCGCCCGCGTGGGCTTCCAGTCTCTGCCTGAAGCACAGCCGAAACCTGCTCTCAATCAGCGCACCTCCACCGGCACTATCTCCCGTGTCAGGCTGCGAAATGGCCTGAGGCCCGTGGACACCGCAAGCCTAACTTCCGACGCCATCATCTCCGGAGATCCGGAACTGGACATCACGCGAGCCGGTCAGCGGCTGGATGTGGAACTCAGTGCGGCATGGCTGGATCCGGCTGCGGCGGAGCCCCGGCCCATCGGGGACTTCACAGAAACAGACATCATTCTGGACGTTGCTGGGAATGAAAAGGAGCGGCGTCCGCACCTTGTCCGCAGCCCGAATCTGAATGAACTGCATCCGGTCAAAATCGCGCGGCGGCTGCCCGTGGCTGAGGTCTTGAATGCGTTCATTTTTCGTGCGTGCGGCCAACTCGTTCATCAAGACGGCCTGACCTTTGATTTCCTCTACAGCCTCGCTGCGGATCTGCACCGGACCAACGAAATGGCCCTGTTGGGCACCGGTGCTAAGGGCAATCAGCCGCTGGTCATTCGCGAGGGAGGCACACCTTACCGGGCGTTTCTTTTCGGAGAAGCCAGTGACGGGGCGGATGGCCCCCATTACCGACTGCTGGTCATGCTGAGTGACCAGGAACTCAAGCATCCTGCCAATTCCAAACCTCAATCCTGACGCCTCCCATGCTCGACGAACACAAGCTTCTCACGCGGGGCCAGGATGGCTATCGCGCGGCCACCACCGGTGGTGTGACGGACCGTGTCCTTCTCGAAGTGGCCGCCCGCTATCATGCAGAAACGGGCAACCACATGACCGCACTCAGCGTTCAGGAAATAGGGAAGCGATTCACCTCAAATGACCGTCTGCTGGCCACGCTGAAGTATGACGGAGAGGGCGTATTCATATACTTTGAAGCCGGTGACGGGCCGGCATCGGCTTTTGTTTTTAATGCCCCGAGCGGGCGGGTCCGCCTAGGCTTTCCCGCCCTCGCAAGGCTGGCCGCGCGCCTGAAGAAGCAAAAAGTGAAGCGGGCACTACTGCGCGGTGAACTTTACCTCGCCGGTGAAATCAGCGGGAAGCGTGTGGGCGTCAGCGAAGTCATCCGGGCGAGCTTCAGCGGCCTGCCCGCAGACGTCGCAGCGCTGCGCCTCGCGGTGTATGACCTCATCATGCTCGATGGTAAAGACTGCCGGAATGCGCCTGACTTCACCGCCACATGGGAGCAACTGGGCACTCTGGCCGGCACTGACACCGCAGAGCCCTCCCACCGCGCGGCCGGGGCCATCATTGCGGAAAAAGAAGTAGCGGCCTATTTTGATGCGTCCACCACGAGCGGTCAGGAGGGCATTGTGCTCCGCCGACTCACGCGCAATGAACTTTTCAAGGTAAAGCCGCTGCTTACTTTTGATGCCGCCATCATCGGCTATGTGCAGGGCGAGATAGAAGGCCGGAATGTCATCACCTCGCTGCTCACCGCGATGGACTACCCCAGCGCAGCAGATGGTAAAACAGCATGGCAGGTTTTCGCCCGCGTCGGCAGTGGATTCAGTGATGCCGCCCGCCTTGAGCTGCTAGATCTGCTGGCTCCATTGAAGGTGGAAGCCCCCCTTGCCATGACCGACTCCGATGGCCGCACGGTTCACTTCATCAAGCCACACTACATCGCTGAGCTGGAGGCGGCGGATGTAGTGACTGCTTCCCGCCACGACCGGGACAATACCACGCAGCTCCTGACATGGGAAAACGGCGCATGGAAATTCTCCCACATGGCGGCCTGTCCCCGTGCTTTATTTCCTGTTTTTTCTAAAATGCGGCCCGACAAGGAAATCAATGGAGGCGGCACCCGCCTGACACAACTCATTCCCCAAGCGGGCACCGCTCCCTCACCTCCAGCGGCAGAGAACCGCGTAAGCACCATCACCCGCCGCGAAGTATACACCAAGGAGAGCAAGGGCGAGGTGATGGTCCGTAAACTGGTCGTCGTGGAAACCAGCGGTGACCCGGATGCTTTTCCGTGGACCATTTTCTGGACGGACTACTCCCCGAAGCGGAAGGATCCACTGAAAGTAAGCACGGCGAATGCAACGACCCCAACCAGAGCCGAGGCGCTGATTTCTCAATTTCTGACCGACGGCATCGTCAAAGGCTGGGTGCGCAAAGATGGATAAGCAGGGGTGGGAAGGCCAGTGCAAATACCCTTTGAACTCTTCCGCACCGGACGGACGTAGGACCACGTACCATCCATGACTACTGTTGCATCACTCCCTCCTGCGCCCCTTGCCGGCAGCCTCGATTTTCCCGCCTCCGGGGTCCAGATCCTAACGCTTTCCAACGGGGTCACCCTGCTCTTCAAGGCGGACCACAGTGCTCCGCTGGTGAGTGCTCAGGCTTGGGTGCGCACCGGGAGCATTCTGGAGGCGGAGCTGTTGGGCACAGGAGTTTCCCACCTAGTGGAACACATGGTTTTCCAAGGCGCGGGAGATCGGGGCCCAGGTGAGCTGGCGCACGCCGTGCAGGATACCGGCGGCTATCTGAATGCCTACACATCCTTTGATCGCACAGTCTACTGGATCGATACCCTGCGTGAGGGACTGGACACCGCGCTGCATGT
>JAYVJI010000737.1:0-1801 GCA_043769435.1 Verrucomicrobiota bacterium | reverse complement strand
CTCCGGCAATGCCCAGACGCTCGGGAATGTCGGCGGCATACAGCAGACTCCCGGCTACCCTGCGCAGTATTCCCTAGGCGGGGGCACTATCAATATCGCCGCCGGCAATGACATCGCCCACTTCACCAGGTCCTCCTCTGGCACGCTGATCGCGGACTCCCAGCGCCAGCTGCCTAACAACTGGCTCTACCGCCGCGGTTATGTTGATCCGGCCACTGGTCAGTTCGGCGTTTCACGCCAAGGAGACATCGCCTCCACCACATGGTGGGTGGACTTCAGTAACTTCTTTGAGGGCGTGGGCGCTCTGGGCGGCGGCAATGTCAGTCTCCAAGCCGGGCGGGATGTGGCGAATGTGGATGCTGCCGTGCCCACCAATGCGAGGATGCCGAAAGGGACGCCGGATGCGGCCAGCCTCGTGGAACTGGGCGGGGGAAATCTCACCGTCAACGCAGGCCGGGACATTGATGGCGGCGTCTATTATGTAGAACGGGGGACCGGCACGCTGACCGCAGGTCAGAGCATCCGCACCAATGGCACCCGCACTCCATCCCAGGGCGTCCTGACAAATTCTGCGCCGCTGGCACCGGAAACATGGCTGCCGACAACCCTCTTCGCAGGCAAGGCCCAGTTCGACCTTACCGCGCGCGGAGATCTCCTCCTAGGGCCGGTGGTGAATCCTTTCCTGCTTCCCGGAGGCTATAATAACACATTCTGGTATAAGAGCTATTTCTCTACTTATGCAGCCGACAGTTCCGTCACCGCTACGTCACTCACCGGGAATGTGACCCTGCGGGAAAGCGCCACCCTGCCCGGTGAGGGTCAGGGGTCCGCTACTCCAGTGCTCCTAGCCTGGCTTGAGAACATTAATTTGCTGAAGACCGGCAACCCCAGCAACTCCCAGCCCTGGATCCGGCTCAATGAAACCAGCACGGTTCCATTCATCCATGCTGCGACCCTGCTGCCCGGCACATTGAAGCTGAGCGCTGCGTCCGGAGATATCAACCTTGTGGGCAATATGACCCTGTCTCCGTCTGCCACAGGAAATCTGGAGCTGCTGGCGGGTGGCTCGATCAATGGCCTGCAACCAAGCGGCGTCACTAGAATCAACGGCCTGAATTCCGCAGCATGGACATCCAGCCGCATCAATGTTTCCGACACCAATCCCGCATCTATTTATGGCGTCGCCTCTCCCTTTGCCTATCAAACCGTCGCAGGCACCGCCCTCGCTGGCGCCCGGCAGACAGGCTCCACATTCCTGATCGGGTTCGACAGCTTCCTGACAGAAACCGGTTCCACGCTGGGCGTGCTGCAAACCCGTCAGGCCCTCCACGCGCCGGGCGTGCTCCACAGCGGAGACAGGACTCCTGTCAGGCTGCTGGCAGGCACCGGAGACATCTCCGGGCTGACACTTTTCTCACCAAAAGAAAGCCGGATCATCGCTGGGCAGGATCTGCGGGATATCTCGTTCTATATTCAGAATACAGCCACCAGCAATGTCAGCTTGATCTCTGCGGGACGCGACATCATCGCCTCGGATGCGAACTCCCAACTGCGCATCGCTGCCCAAAAAACCGGCAATGCGCTGAACCTCGGCCAGCTGCCACAGGCCGGGGACCTTCAAATAAGCGGGCCTGGAGCGCTCGAGGTTTTTGCCGGACGGAATCTCGACCTCGGGCTGGGTGAAAACCTCGCCGACGGCACCGGGGTCGGGCTTACCAGCATCGGCAACGGGCGAAATCCGTATCTCCCTTTCAGCGGAGCCAGCATCATCGCAGGGGCGGGCATAGGCAGTGCTGGAGAC
>JAYVJI010000736.1:0-5441 GCA_043769435.1 Verrucomicrobiota bacterium | reverse complement strand
GTGCTGGAGGATGCGGGCGTCTGAGTCCAGCATCAACAGCAAATCCGGGGAGGCCAGTCCGCAGGAAGAGCCCAGCCAGTCCTGGGCGGACGCTACCGGGCGCGGATAGAGAAAACAGGCGGTATAAACCGGAGTCCCCACATCGTTTTTCACTACGCTAAGGCTGAGATTCACGGGCGTCACGGTGCCGTCGCGGGCCTTGATTTCCGTGAGTATTTCTCCGGAGCTGGCGCCACCTGCGGCGGCATCCCTCACACGGGCGGCGTCCCGGGCAGGCAGGAAGGCCGCCAGCCCATTACGGCGCACGTCCATGCGGGAGCAGCCCGTCAGCGTTTCAAACACCGGGTTGATCTCTGAGATATTGCCCGAGCCGTTTAGCACGACTACACCCGCCGCGCAGTTTTGAAAAAGCCCGTGGTAGCGGGCTTCACTGGCGCGCAGAGTTTGTTCCTCTAGCCGGGCATCCGTGACATCAAACACCGTCAGTAGCAGCCGGTGGTCCGGCAGGGGCGCGGGCCGGAACTCTATTTCCTTCAGAATACCGTCGTTGTTCCGCATGGAGCAGGTGAGCGGTGCCCGGCGGCGCCACACCCGCTCCCACCAGTCATCCATAGCCTGCTTGCGCTGATCTTCCTCCGCAGCACAACCCCGCTCCAGCCACGCAGAAATTCCCCCGCATTCCTCTACGCTGAAGCCCAGCGCCAACCGGTGCTGGGGATTGGCATACACCAGCTCCGCGTCCTCCGTCAGCACGATCATCCCAAAGGGGGCAGCCTCGGCGAACTGCCGGTATTCGTTATCCTGGATGGGGCGCTGGGTGGACTGGCTTTCTGACATATGATTTATCGAAAATGGCGCACCCACTAGCAGCAGCCCCTCCGGCGCTGCATCTTCTGATCTGCCCGGAATGGCGGACCAATGAACCTCGCCGTGCGGACTCTCTAAAAGCGCAAGGTCCGCCCCCCCCTCCTGCCAGCCGTTGGCCCGCACCAGATTTGCCGGAGAAAGCAGCGTCTGGATGCGGCTTCTCGCCGTTTCCCTGCGCGAGGCGGGATACAGGGCATTCCAGAAAAAACTCACCTGTTCTGTCAGCGTACCGCCTGCCGCTTGAGCCATCCCGCGCGCGGCGTCATTGGCGCGACGGATCCGG
Organism: Verrucomicrobiota bacterium; assembly: GCA_043769435.1. Taxonomy (GTDB): domain Bacteria; phylum Verrucomicrobiota; class Verrucomicrobiia; order Verrucomicrobiales; family V1-33; genus JAYVJI01. The sequence goes on along the minus strand of JAYVJI010000736.1, from coordinate 4,291 downwards.
CCGGCGGCATCCAAGAGCACCACAGGCCTGTCCTGCAGGTGCAGGAGCGCCCGGCCCAGCTCAGAGGAGGCGGCCTCCTCCTGCGGGTCACTTTGTGATTCTACTACCCGGGACTGCATCAGCAGGCCCGCGATCTCACCATCCGGCCCCTGCCATGGATCGATCTCCCACCGGGTAGACGTCCGGCTCCCGTCCCGACGCACATGCACATCCGGCTCGCTGGTATGCCGCTGACCTGCCAGGCAACATTCGTAAAGTTGCCGCCAGTCAGAATGCAGATCCGGAAAAAGCACATAATGGCTGGTCCCCACCACCGGCAGGTTTTCCAGACTGAACTCCCTTATCCAGCGTTGGTTCACACCCAGATACTTCATGTCCCGGTCCAGCAGAGCCACCGCGCCAGGCATTTGCTCCAGCAACACCTGACTCAGGCTTCCGCAAGCCCCTGTCCCCTGGGAGCCAGGGTGGGCGGTGATGTTCTCGACGGCGCTTAACATGAAAAACTGAATAGAGTAAAGGGTTAAACCAAGGGTTAAATTAAAAGTGAATTCTGGACTTAAATCCGGACTGAATTGTTGGTTAAAATTATATTCCAGTTTTACTATCGCGACTTTTCGCGAATGCGAGACAATATTTCGGAAATCTGAAAGTGTTTTTAGCACTTATTCAAGCCCTGCCATATTATCCATATTGACAGTAATTGAAACCTGCGTCGACACCATGGAATTCCCACCAGCCCATATCCTTCGCCTGCGGCGAAGCTCTGTGACCTCAACCGCTATCCACAGGCTCGGTTATGGAAATTCCGCGATCAATTCTATCTCCACGAGGGCATCGAGAGGGAGTTTTGCCACTTGGACGGTGCTCCGTGCTGGTGCATGGCCGTTGAAATTGGCAGCGTAAATCGCGTTCATTTTGGCGAAATCCGCGAGGTCTTTCATGAAAACCGTGGCTTTCACGACGTTGGCCAGCGTGAGGCCGGAGGCGGACAGAAGCCCCTTCACGTTCTCAAAGACCTGATGGGTTTGGCCCTCTATATCAGCCGCTTCGATTTTCATACTGGCTGGGACCAGCGGGAGCATTCCCGCGCAGAACAGGAGTTGCCCGGAGCGGACGGCTTGGGAGTAGGGGCCAACGGCAGCGGGGGCTTTGTCAGTGGAGATGATTTGCATAGGTGGCAGCTGCCCATGCATCATTGCCGTGCGCCGTCGAGCGACTTCCTTGTTGATCTTCAAATGGGAACACCTCAGGAGGCAGGATGTCGCGAACGTTCAGGTATTACCGCCACCCTGCCTTTTGGAGTATTATTGTTGCTATAGCGCTAGTCGCCATCGGTGACCGCTATCCGTTTTCTCATTTCCCTATGTACAGCAAGGTGGACGGCAGAGCGGATATTCTCTACATCACCAATGAAAAAGATGAACCCCTGCCGATGCGTGAGCTATTCAAGGTAGGCAGTGCTCAGGGTAAAAAACGCTATGAAAACACTCTGCGTGAGATCAGCGGCAAGAGAGACACGGAACGGGTCACGGAGGCCCATCGGCAAGCGGCCGGGACAGCATTCCTGAGCCGGCTGGCGGGGGATGCCAAACCTTCGACGCTGGCAAAATACAAGCCGACCGCGCTGCGGGCATGGTTGAAAACTGTCTCCATGGAGTCCGGGACGTTTGAGGATTCCAAGATTATGCTCGCGGAGCAGCCTCTGCCAGCCCAGCCGGTCCAGTCTACGCCACCCGCCACCATCCCCGCGCCATGAATGCCATCCGCCGGATCTTTTTCAGCGAAAACTTGACATGGAGCCCCCGTGAAATGTTCATCATGCGGGCACTCATGGCAGTGACCACCTTCTGCGCCATCCACTGGGACCTGCCAGTGAGCGCGGCTGAGGTGCCGCAGCCTAACGGGTTTGCTCAACTGGTGCCCCTAGGCTGGCTGGCCAATGAAACCCTCCTGCAATGGATAGGTATGCCGCTGGTGGCTGCCGGGCTGGCGGTGTGGGTCATGGGCTGGTTCCCTGTATTCAGTCTGCTGCCGGCGGTTTTTTACGCTGCCGCCACCGGCTCACTGAGAAACAGCATGGGAGACATCGGTCACAGCACCCAGCTCCCGGTTATGGTCTTGCTCGGCCAGTGGGCTGCCTATGTTTCCCACGCCTTACGCACCGGGGACTGGGTAAGGGCCTCGCCGGCGGCACACCGTGACGCGGTGCTCTGGGCCCTGGTGGTGCTCGCCGCCGGCTATCTGGCCAGCGCTATCGTGAAACTGAAGGCGTCCAGGTTCACATGGTTTGAGCGCGTACCTTTTCTGGCTGTCCAGGTGATAAAGTCTAACCTCTCAGACTACTACAGCTCTCTGGAACCAGCGTCCCCGTTCTTCAGCGAGACTGTTCCTAGACTGATCGTGAAATGGCCTAACCTCGCACGCTGCTTCTTTGGCACCGGCTTTTTTCTAGAACTCCTCGCCCCGCTCCTGCTTTTCAATCGCCGGATGACGTTCTGGTTTGGCGCCGCACTCATCGCCATGCACGCGGGTATCAGCCTTATCATGGAGATTGAGTTTTGGTTCAATATCGCCCTGCTGGGCATTTTTTGTATCATCCCGGGCTGGAAGCGCCGCCTGTGATCCTATAAACGAAATAAAGGAAAAAGGAAAGCATGCCGTGTCGCCAACCTGCGCCGGGCCATGCTCGATTATTTATTCCAGCAATTCATCAGGCACGATGCCTTCTTGGCGACGAAAGTCCACGAAAAAGTGGGTGCCCACATGCTTACACATACTTACACATACGATGCCCAAGGCCAATCACCGCCGCACTCGCAAGCAACGGGCCGCGTCACTATTTGCGGCTGAAAAATACAGACGCCACCACCGGACGCTTGCTCAATAAGTTACCTGCCTATCCGGGTTTCCGCTGATGCAATTCCCTCAGCGCACGGAAGGCCGCCATGCTATGCACCATCGGATAGAGCTTTTCATAGTACCACAGACTCGCAAAGTAGAGGCCTATGGGAGCGGCTGGAAACTGCGCGCCTTGAGATGTTAGGGCCAGCAGAGCCTGCGCTCCCCTCTCCAATGCCCGGGCCGTGTGCATTGATGGCCGACACTTCTGATGATTCGCCAGCGCGGCGACTGCGGCTCCAGTTTCCTCCACACTGGCCGGCAGGCCCGCAGCTCCTCCCCAGCCCCCATCAGGCAACTGCGCCGCACACAGATAGCCTGCCGCAGCTTCACGCATCATCATCGTATCCGCCTCATCCGGCAAATGACCCAGCACCGTCGCTGTTCCATACACTAGGTTTTGGCCTCGCGGTTCATGCTCATTTCCAAACCAAAGCGGGATCCACGCGCCATCCGCACGCTGCGTTCTTGACAGCCAGGCAACTGCCCGCCGGCTCGCCGCCGCCATGCCCTTCACTGGAAGGTGCCGCCAGGCCTGCCAAGCCGCGATAGCATGCGCCGTGATGTCGGGGGTGCTCCGGTCAAAGGGAAGCGTCCCCCACCCACGGCAGAACGTGGGGATGCCGCCATCCTTGTTTTGCAAGTCCACCAGCCAGCGGAGCCCATCCGCCGCAGCCCGGCTCTCCCCAGGCTCCCCCAGAGCACGCAGCGCCAACAGTGCACCGCTGGTATCATCCGCATCAGGCACCCCACCAGGCAGATCGGTCCAGGCCCAACCTCCAGGGGCAGACAATGTGTAGGGATGCACGGCCCGGAATTGCTGTGAGAGGAGCCACTGGCGCACCTGCGCATCGCCAAATCCCAATGCCTTAACCGCCATGCTCGTTCCCCATGTCGCTAGGTTCGAATCTATCGGCCATGAACCATCCTCCCTAACTGATTTCAGCAGAAACCCCTCCCCCGCCACCGCCACCGGATGAGCGCCCAGCTCCATGGATGCCAGCGCCATGGTCACAAACGAAGTCAACGGTACTGCTTCCAGATATCCACCACCCGCAGGCTGGATTCTCCCTAACAAGTCCAGCGTGCGCGCCTGCGCCGCACGCCTCCACAGCGCCGCCGGCGCATGTCCTCTGTCATGATGGAACTTCACTTGACCGATTGCGATCAAGGCTGGCAGCGCATAGCTCACCACGGGCATGCGCACGGCAGCAAAGAAGCCGCGTGGCAATGCCGCCAGCTCGAAGGGCAGCTGCGGCACCAGCTTCCAGCATCGCGGTGCCGGCCCCAGCATTCGTCCCAGCGCACAAGCCATAAGAATGGGCACAGAGAACGTGCGGTCCTTTCCATATCTCAAAGCCAGCGCCCGGGCCAGCGTGGCAGGATCCGAGCC
>JAYVJI010000735.1:0-3757 GCA_043769435.1 Verrucomicrobiota bacterium | reverse complement strand
ATTCTACCACCTTGCCAGCAGGCTCGATCGTGCGTTTTATGAGTTCTGATTCAGGGCAGATTTTTCCCGATAATCCGCAACCCGGCGACCTACCTCCGCAGCATGTGGGTGGCGGATTTATTTTCGAGTTTAGCAACAGCGTCCCGGGCGCACGCATCGTGGCGAAAGCGGGGAATGCCAGCTTTCTCTTTAACTACTTCCGGACGATTGGCGTAAACGGGGGGCCGAGAAACAGCGCCGCCTGGCTCTCCGCACCGCAATTCGGCCCGGAATTCGCCGGCACGCCCTATGCCTTTGGCGTCCCCGCCTCCTCGGTTCCCGGAGCCGCCGTAGGCACGGTCACCGCCGTGGATCCAGAGGCAGGGGCAGTGCAGTATAGCCTAACGGCGGGCAGCCCTTTTGCCATCAACCCTGTGACGGGTGCCATCACCGTGAGCAGCCCGCTCCCCGCCGCAGGACAGTCGCTCTACAGCCTGACCGTCACCGCCAGCGATGGCACTTTATTCAATCGCACCACCGTCAGCGTCTCGGTGACCGGTCTCCCGGTCAACAATGCCTCCTGCGTCTTCACCCTCCTGACCGGGCCCGGAGGTCCCTTCGCAGGACAGAGCGATCCTGCAGTGGTGGGATTTTCGGCGGATCCAGACAAGGACGGCCTCGCCAATGTTTTTGAGCTATGGCTCGGCACGAATCCCGCCGTCCAGGATGCTGGGGGAGACCTCACCATCAAACGTGTCCCCAATGGAGCGACCAGCTCAGTCGCCCTGGAAGTCAGCGTGAATCCCGCCATGGATAACTTGCTCAAAGTGGGCGGATTCCTCAGCCATGACCTCGCCGTCTTCCGCGCAGGCACCCGCAGCCTGTTATCCGAGGCCAGCGGAGTCCGGCGGCTGCTCTTCCTCGATCCACTACCCGCTTCCGGCACCAGAGGCTATGGACAACTGCGGGCCGACCCCTCCGCCACCAAACCTTGACGCCACGCACCACGATAAGTTAACTTCATTCAATAATTATATGCAAAATCTTCATTCCTTTTCCCTCCGCAGTGCTTTTTTACTCGTCACTGCTTTGCCCGCCCCGGCTCAATTGACGCATCGGCTTGCCGTGCAGAATACTTCTCCCGGTCAGGTCAATTGGCACGATACTTTTGTCTGGGACATTGGCGTGCCGGGCGTGGGCTCCAAGGCAGAGGTAGCTGCCGCCGTGGACGAAGAAGAGCACTATTTGGCTTCCCTCGGCGTGGAAGTTACGATCGCGACCACCATTGGAAATCTTGATCAGGACTTCAACACGTTCCTGATTGTGAAAAACACTAACTTTTTGGTCAGCGGAACGACAGAGGCAAAGTATATCGCAGGCTCGCCCAGTGCTGGAATTGTCGTGCCCCATTTTTTTGTGGGAGGAGGCACGGCGTCCCTCGGCAACCTCGTCGGGCAGAGCACGGGGACGGTGAGAACCTTGGATACGAACTACAGCTTTGCCGTGGGAACGGTGGACGGCGGCACCCCGATTGCTGGCAACGCGGCTTCGGTGCTGGAGTGGAATGGGGCCATCATTCAAAATTTACAGGGCGGTTCGATCGTCATGTCAGGCCCCAATGCGGTGGTGCGGGATGCCCACGGACCGGGCGGCAACAACGCTCTCCAAGCCTTACATACAATCGGCCCCCGGGGCCTTTTGTCATTAAACAAGCACGGCCTGAGGGTGGCCAATAACCTCGAAAATAATGGCCGCATCTTTTTTGAAGATGCGGCGAGGCTCACGGTGCCGGGCGATCTGACGGGCACCGGCACCATCACCAATCGCGGCGGAGCCCGCAGCACGCTGAACGTCGATGGCACGTTGATCCGGGTCGATACCGTGCTGGATCTCTCTCCTCCACTCCTCACCAACCCTAACGAAGGTCTCGAGGTCAAAGCCACCGGAGGCGTTAATCTGACCAACAGCACGGTGCGCGGCTCGGGCCTGATACAAAGCACTGTGACCGCCAGGACCACTATTTTTGACGGCGGTAGCGGCGGCGGACGTCTGCAAATCACCGGGCCACTGGCCCTGACCAACGGCTGCATCAACGCCCATGGGGTGGACAGCTTTCAGCTCTGGGCTCTGACCCAGTTCCACACCACCACCAAAGCCGCTGGGAACGTGACGCTGCGAGGACTCATCGATTGGCGGAACGGCTCCATCCACCCGGGAAATTCCCCCGGTGCATTCCGTGTTGAGCAGGGCAATCTGACACTGAGAGAGGCCGTTGAGCTGGATATGGAAATCGGTGGCCTCACTCCGGCAACGCAGCACGATGTCATCACCCAAAGCGGCGGCCCCGACGGCACCACCTTGTCCGGCATCCTGAAGCTCACACTTATCAATGGCTTCGAGTGCCTGATCAAAAACTCGGACACTTTCACCATCCTCACCAGCGACCGCCCGCTCATGGGAGCCCTCAACAATGTGGCCAATGGAGCCCGGCTCACCACCACCGATGGCACCGGCTCCTTCCTCGTCCGCTACGGGGCGGGCACCGTTGCGCCAAATCACGTCGTGCTGAGCGATTTCCAACCCGTCATTGTGCCTGAGACCTACAGCCAGTGGACCACCCGCCTAGGGATCCCAGCAGGCCAGACCGGGCCGAATGATGACCCGAATGGCGACGGCATCGTGAACGTCGTGGCCTACGCCACCGGGATTTCACCAGTAGGCCCTGGCGGGAAATCGCCCTTCACCGCCGAGCAGACGCCAGCGGGAGTGATCGTCAGTTTTCTCGCGCCAAAGAGCGCATTGGGACTGGTGGTAAACAGCGCCCTCAGCCCCGACCTCATCGCATGGTCGCCAGGCCCAGTGCTCACCGCCATGCCCGCCACTGCCCTGAAAAACCGCTACAGCTTCACGCTGCCGCTCACCGGCAGCGGCCGCCGCTTCGGGAGATTCAACATCAGCGTGACCCCATAACTTTTCACCACCCTCAATCATTATGAGATTCCCTGCGCTTTTAATTCTACTACACTTTGCTTATAGCCAAGCCGCAGCCGCCGGGTCCGGTGGAAACAATCAGCCGGAGCCCATGCTTTCGACAGTGCCTGCGGCGATTGCTTCCTCGGACTGGCAAAGCATCCGCGCCTCATACGAGGCTGGTCGTCATGCCTTCCGGGCAGGAGCGGAAGGCACCTTCACTGCGCACAATCCGGGCTTGGATTGGTCGTTGACGTTCGACGAAAAAGGCTTCAACGACGCTAGTAGTAGCAGCGATCGGACAGGGAACTGGACGTGGGGATTGGAGCTGGAGGGTGGGGGAGACTTCGACGAGCTGGGTTCGTGTTTTTGGGGGACGCAGGCGGAGATTTTTCCGTCCGTTCCGCTGTCGGCGGATGCTTCCCGTTCAGAGCCAAATCTCAATACCACCAACACCCTCAGCATTCCCCGCAGTCCGCATCTCACCGAGTGGTTCATCAATGACCAGCGCGGCCTCGAACAAGGCTGGACCCTCACCGCCCCCGCAGAGATCCGCCTGCGGGTGCGGGGGAATCTCCCGGCCACCGTCTCCGCCCAGTCGATCTCCTTCGGCGGTCAGATAAATTACTCCGGCCTCAAAGCATGGGACGCCAAGGGCCAGGCGGTCCCCACCCACTTCGAGGCTACTCCCAATGGTTTCGCCGTTTGCTATGACGACACCGCCGCCACCTACCCCATCACCATCGACCCCATCGCGCAGCAAGCCTATCTGAAGGCCAGCAATACTGGTCCCAATGACCGGTTCGGA
>JAYVJI010000734.1:0-3140 GCA_043769435.1 Verrucomicrobiota bacterium | reverse complement strand
CGCGGCGGCGGATTCCCTGAGCCTCAGCCGGGAGTCATGGTATCAACTGACCGAAGCCGCGCGGGGGCGGAAAATCCCCTGACCCCCCTCTGCACCCCTGCCCCTCGTGACCCCTACTGCGAATCCGGCACGGGTTCCGGCGGCGGTGTGGAAGGCAGCGGCGAGTCGATCGGGAGATCAGGGATGATGTCAGAGCGCATCATGGATTCCGGCCCGCCTGCGGCCGCATCCACGTGCATAGTGGATGCGGGCGGGCCAGATCCGGGGCTCGCGGTGCCATTGCTTCCAGCATTTAGCAGGCCACCGGCTGGCGCTGCTACCGCCACCAGCTGAGGCCGCTTTTTACCTCCGCTCACAGGCACTGCGAAATCTCCCACCACGGGCGAACCCGACTGAATATCCGCCGCCACAAAGCCGCTCTTCCGCTCTATGGTCACCTGGACATTACCCGAAACCGGGCCTTTTTTGCCGCGCCGACACTCCATCTTCAGGTCGGCTGGCAGCACATATCCAGACAGGGGTTTGATGAGAAGGAAGCTGTTTCCCTTATCCACATAGGCCACCTCCCCCATCACCTTGTCCCCATACTGTTCAGAAGCCTTATCTGCGGAGGTCTTCTTTAGCTTGTTCAGCGCGCTCGTGTGGCGCTTTTGCTGGATCTTGGTACCGAGATTTCTCAGGTTTCCACACCCACTCCCGGTCAGGGCGATGCAGAGGAATAGGGCGTACTTTTTCATAGCAGGGACTTCTTTATATAGGTGCCATGCCGGTTTGTCACGGATATCTTTGGATTTTTTTGCATTCGGATGGGTATTCGGTTGATAATTTCCATAATTAAAGTATATACCATACAGTGTTCAATAGCACCCCCATACAAAGGCGACATGCCTTCGATGAAATCATCCACCCGCGCTTGGCGATTCTTGATGAATCTGCAGCCCAAACCCGGAAGGCTGATCTCTCTGGTCGTGTGGCCGAATATGCGCTGGTGGCCATCGTGGTGCTCATCATCGCCGGGATGGAAATCGTCCGGTGGGCCTTCAATGCGCCGCCCCAGCCACTGCTTTTTGGCCTGGCTGCTTTTGGCATCGTAGGCTATGCAGCGGTGCGGGTGATCTTCATCGTCCCGCAACTCCTGAACCTGCGGAAAGAGCAGGACGCCCGCTCCAGTCTGCGCGTGGCTATCGATGACATTTGCTCCCGGGGCTACCTTTTGTTTGACGGCCTCACTGACAACAAAGGCTTTCTGCTGGGCTCCGTGCTGGTAGGCCCTGGCGGAGTCTTCACTATCATCCCCCGCTTCGTGCCGCGCGGACGGCAGCTGAATGAACACGTCGAAGTATCCGGAAACAGTGTCGAAATCAGCGGCCACTCAGTCTTTGCCGATCCGGCAGGACAGGCCCGGCAAGCCGCAGCCTCCCTCTATTCCGCCTTCGCGAGGGAGAATCTCGACACTGTTTCCATCCAGCCAGTGGTTGTCTTTCCAGGCTGGAGTGTCCGCCACCGGGGGGATGATCCGGACGTTTTCTTCGTCAATGAGAGAGAGCTAGTGGAGCGTATCACCCATGCCCCAGCCGTCCTAGAGCCCAAAGACCTGATCGGCGTCAGCCTCTTTCTGGAACGTCTGCGCCGACAGGCGGGTTGATGCCCATCGCGGAAAAAACACCCTCCGGGAATGTTTTTCTACAAATCATTGGCGCATTCACGGCTTTGAGCATATGGGTCCCATCTTATGCAAAAAAGGTTATTTTCCGAACTCGAACTCTCGGAACCAGTATTGAAAGCCGTTGAGCGGCTGGGATTTGAACTCACCTCCCCCATCCAGAGCGCAGCCATCCCACTGCTCCTCGCGGGAAAAGACGTAGTCGGCCAGTCAGCGACAGGCAGCGGTAAGACCGCAGCCTTTGCTATCCCGGCCATAGAAAAAATCTCCGATGCCTCCCGGCACACGGCGGTGTTGATCATGACCCCGACCCGCGAGCTGGCCCAGCAGGTAGCCGAGGAGTTTTCCCGGCTCAGCTTTTTCCGGCGGGGAATCTACGTCACCGCCATCTTCGGCGGCGCGTCTTATGATCAGCAATTCCGGGAACTCCGGAAAGGCCCCCAGGTCGTCATCGGCACTCCCGGACGTATCATCGACCACCTCCAGCGGAATACCCTGGATCTTTCCCACGTCAGCATGGTCGTCCTAGATGAGTGCGACCGCATGCTGGATATGGGCTTCCGGGAAGACATGGAGCGCATCCTTTCCGCTGTGCCCAAGGACCGGCAGACCGTGTTCTTCAGCGCGACACTTCCTCCGGCCATCAAAAGGCTCATAGAAGACTTTTCCAATAAGCCAGAGCACATCCACATAGCTCCGCAGGAAATGTCCGTGCCGACCATCGAGCAGATGTATTTTGAAGTCCAGGCCCGTGACAAACTCAACGCCTTGACCACTATCCTACAGGTGGAGCGCCCGCGCCTGAGTATCATATTCTGCAATACCCAAGCAGCAGTGGATGACATCGCAGATGCCCTCGCTGAGCGCGGATTTTCCAGCGACCGCCTCCATGGCGGCTTGAGCCAGATGATGCGTACCCGCACCATGTCCCGCTTCAAACAAGGCGTATTCCAGTACCTGGTAGCCACAGACGTGGCTGGCCGCGGGATAGATGTAGATGACCTCGACCTCGTCATCAACTTCGACCTGCCCTATGATCCTGAAGACTACGTCCACCGCATCGGCAGGACTGGCCGGGCGGGGCGCAGCGGACGGGCCATCAGTCTCGTCAGCCTGCGCGAGGGCGGACGGATGCGTGAGATCAGCCGGTTCACCAAGATGCAGATGCGCCGCTGTAAAGTGCCCACCCTCAGTGAAGTGGAGGAGATCCGGATCGGAGAAGTCGTCACGCGACTGAAAACAAGCATCGCAGAAAACAAGCACCGGGATTGTCAAGCATTGACCAAAGGACTGCTGGAAGGGGAAGAGAGCATCCCTGCGGCTGATCTCACCGCTGCGCTCCTACATGATCTACTGACACATCTGGGCATCCAGCCCCCGCAGGAAGCGGCGGCAAAGTCCTCCGTAGTCAAGGCAGCGAAAAAAGCAGCAGAGGCCATCGTGGCCAGCGCCGCCGCACTCAAGGCCACCACTGAAA
>JAYVJI010000733.1:0-5453 GCA_043769435.1 Verrucomicrobiota bacterium | reverse complement strand
GCGGACCTGTTTGCAGCCCATCTCTGCTTTCCGAATGACCAAGTGCGGCATACGCGAGCGGCTGACCAGACTGTGGCAGCCTTCTACGAATCTGATTTTGAGCGCGTCTTCCTGACCAGCGTTCTCAGTGAGTTTCGCCTGCGTCATCTGGCCATGGCTGCGCTCCTTGGAGGTGGGGATGATACAATGCAAACCTACCGCCAGCAGGCTCGCGATTTCATTGAGCGTGATGTCGCCGGAAACGCGCGCCATCCACTGGCTGACTCTAAGTTTGACAACCTCAAGCAATGCGCTCATCGCATTGGAAACGCGCTCACTGCTCTACTGTCGTTGCGCCGCACGCGGGAAATATCCGCCCTTCTGGACGGTCTGGCGGCCTGTGCTGGAAGTGCGAGCTTCATTGGAGAGAGTGACGCTGAGAGCTTGCTGACCGAGATCCGCCACTTCCTCGCTGACGGGAAAGCCCCATCCCCCGTGGAAAATTACGCCTTCCTCGACCGCCTTTGGTTCATGGTTCTGCGCAAACAGGAAGGTATCTTGACCTAACTGCTGCCGCAGCCCACTGAGCGAGCTTGGCACCGGAGCACAAATCTTGAAAAGCTTCCGTAGCGCCCACGCCCTGAGTTCTTGGCTGGGCCTCTGCCCCGCCAACCGCATCAGCGGCGGCAAAGTGCTCAAAGCCAAAACGCGCAAAATCCCCAGCCGCCAGGCCTTGGCATTACTACTTGGCGTCTTCGGGCTGTGCAGATCCAACTGTGACCGTTTACTCGAGCACCCCGCCGGGTTGCCGTCATGACTTTAGAGTTGCACGGGGCAGGTGGCATGGTAGCATGGTATGACTGCGCCGCTCATGGTCGCTTGTTGAAATTCCATTCACGACAGCCTGAATCCTCTTATGCGCCTGACACTATTATTGGTTGTTCTCATCCCAGCGATGGCTCCCGCAGGCCCAGGCCCCCTAACGGATGATGAGATACTCGGGAAAGTCCGGGAGCGGAAAACGCAGATGGAACAGGTGACAGCCGCTCCGGTGCTGATGACAGACACAGTCTCCGAGCTCTGCAGACCACCGGACCCCGCCATGACCAAGGAAGTGACGGGGAATCCGCACCTAGAGAAGTATGCCCGGCTCTACGTGGACAAGGCAGGGCGCGCAGCGACAGAAGGCCATGAGCCGGTGCATCCGGCAGGCACAGTCATCCTGAAGGAAAAGCTGCCTGCCGCTGCTGACGGGCCGGGAGCAGAGCCCGAACTATTCACTGGAATGCTGAAGCGTGAGAAGGGCTTTAATACTGCGGGCGGCGACTGGGAATTCTTTACAGTCACTGGCGACGCGGCTAAAGTCAGTTCCCGCGGTCAGCTGAAAACCTGCATGGAATGTCACCAAGATCACGCTGCGACGGATTTTGTGACACGTTATTATGTCCCTGAGCGGACTATGAAGCCAGGCGCGGACGGCAGCATCCTCCTGCACTCGAAAGATGCATGGGTTTTATCGAAACAGATGCGCTACGAGCCTCAGCCTCAGAAGAATACCCTCGGCTATTGGACACAAAAAGAGGACAAAGCAAAATGGCGATTCGATGTGCCGTCTGCCGGAAAATTTGAGGTCGAAGTGCTCCAGGGCTGCGGCAAAGGCAGTGGCGGAGCAGAAGTCGCCATCATCATAGGAACAGGTAAACTCCGGCCTGCCCTGGGAGAACTGAAATTCACGGTCGAGGACACCGGGCATTTTCAAAACTTCAAACCAAGGGTAATAGGCACGCTGGATCTGCCTGCTGGCCCGGGACTTGAACTCACGGTCGCCCCGCAAACCAAGCCTGGCGCAGCCGTCATGGACTTGCGCCAGATCATCCTGCGCCCGGCCAGTGGTGCCACCCCTGAAAAATAAGCGCCGCGTGCTTTCCGTTGCATCCGGCTTCTGGCCCGGCATGACACGGCCTCACCTCTACTTATCATCACTCCGTTATGCCTGCAGCATCCTTTTCCAGCGTCACCGTCCACACTAAAGCCAATGTCTATTTCGATGGCAAAGTGGTTTCCCACACAGTGCTTTTCGCCTCCGGTGAGAAGAAAACGCTGGGGCTGATTTATCCCGGCGAGTATCACTTCGGCACTGGGGCGCCTGAAAAAATGGAGATCGTGGCAGGGGACTGCAGTGTGGTGCTGGACGGGGCCACAGATAAGGCCACCTACGCCGCAGGCACTGCCTTCGATGTCCCGGGCAACAGTGGATTCACCATCACCGTGGCCGGAGGCATTTGTGAATACATCTGCTCCTTCCTCCAGTAAATTGCTGGCCATGTGCCGGTGGCTCGCTTCCCAGTGGGCGACGCTGCTGCTCATACCTGCCATCGGTGCTGCCTATCGATCACATACTCATATCCCGGCACTGGGCCGCCGGGCGCTGCAGGGTGGAGCCTGACAGCATGGGCTCCGACCACCATCCGGTGGCGTTGGAGGTCCAACTGAAAGCCGGACCACGCGGGGAATAGCGCTTCTTCGTCCGGGACTATTTGCGATCGAGTTTTGTTAGGAACCGCGCGATTGTTTCGGCGTCTTTTGCATAGCGGGTTTCCTCCGGGAAGTCCTGGCGGAGTTTTTCGATGGTGGCGAGGCTGGTGGTGGCGGACTGACGGGCCTCAGCCAGCCGTCCATGTATGAGGTGCAGCTGGGCAAAGCTGAGGTGTGCAGAAGTCAGGTGATGCCGCCACTGGCGTTCAGCGGGCTCCTCTGCTGTGAGCTTATCCAGCAGTGAAATAGCGGCGGTGATAGCTGCGGCGGCCGCAGTGTCATCAGTGTCTCCTAGGGCTGTGGCTTCATCCAGCCAGAGTTCGGCAAGGCTGGCGCGATGGGCTTTGTTATCGGGATCGATGCCAGAGAGGAAGGTGTAGGCCTCGCGCGCGCGACGGCTGTAGTCGAGACTGGCGGGCCGGTCCTTTTGCCGGAGCGCTACGGTAGCTAGGCGGGAGAGAGCGGCGGCGGTGTCCCGGCGGTTGTTGAGATTGGCGGGATCTCCGGCGGAGATTTCCTCTGAAATTGTGAGCCTGCGTTCAAAGGCCAGCCTTGCTCCCGCGAGGTCGCGGGTCTCTTGGAGCAAATCTCCCACGCGTTCAAGGGCTACCGCTTGACCGGTCCGGTAGCGAATGTTAGCGGGATCTCCGGCGGCGGCGGCGGCGGCTGCTGTGAGGGCTTTTTGATATTCTATCAGGGAGTCAGCGCTGCGGCCGGCGTACCAAAGCGCATCTCCCAGCTTAACCCTGAACTGCCTGCGCAGGTCCAACACTGAGGCATCCGTGGAGACCTCATCCGGGGTGGCCGCGCGGATCAGGACGGGCTCCAGTATGCCGACGGCCTCCTTGATCCGGCCTGCTTTGGCGACGCGCTCGGCGTATTCGCACTCAGCGGAGTCAGCTTGGTGGCGGAGTCTAGTGTCCCCGGGGAAGTCCGTGGCCAGTTCCTGCCTGAGCCGGGCTGCTATTTGATAGAGCGGCATCGCCTCCTGCTCCCGTCGTTGCAGGGACAACAAAAAAGCCATGCCGTAGTAGGCCTGCGCGGTGTCTAGGCGAGTGTTGCGGTCAGTGGGTTGAGCCGCAAGCAAGCGTTCCAGAATCTTAAGCGCCGCGCGCTGCTTTTCGAGAGCGTCCGTGGACTTTGCCTGTGCGTAGAGAATGTCGCCGCGAGCACTGAGCATGGCCGCCCGCTGCCGGGCGAGGCCGGGACTGCCATCATCGGGCACCTGTGCGAAGTAGTTTTCAGCAGCGGCAGATACGCCTTCTAGGAGCTGCAGCTTGTTCAGCGGCTCCAGTCGTTCCTTCATATCCCGCAGCATGCTCTGGAGGAGGGCCTCCGCCCCTCGACGGGCCGTGGCTTCGCTGCGGGCCGCCCGGTCCAGACGGCGCGCGGCGATGACTGAAATCAGCGCGATGGTCATTAGCAGGAGCGCGGCGAGGGTGAGGGTGGCCGCGAGGGCCCGGTGACGCAAGGCCCAGCGCCAGCCGTGCTCCACGGCACTGACGGGCCGCGCCAGCACGGGCTTCCCTGCCCTCCAGCGCTCTAGGTCTTCGCCCATGGCGAGGGCGGTCTCATAGCGCCGGGTGATGGTGCGGTCCATGGCCCGGGCGGTGATGGTATCGAGGTCACGGGGAATGGATGGATCCAGCAGCCGGGTGCCCACCGGGCTGGCCGTGGTCACTTGCTGGAGGATGGCCACGAAGGACTCACTAACAAATGGCGGACGGCCTGTAAGGAGATGATAGAGCAGGGCTCCCAGTCCATAGACATCCGTGCGCCGGTCAGCACCGCGCAGCCCGCTGGCTTGTTCCGGGGCCATGTAGGCAGGGGTGCCCAGCACTTGGCCGGACAGGGTGAGCATCTCCTCGGTCTTCATCAGCTTGGCGAGGCCAAAGTCGGTGATCATGGGCTCTCCGGCTGTATCGATAATAATGTTCGAAGGTTTCAGATCCCGATGAAGGACGCCGGCAGTGTGGGAGTAGTGCATGGCCCGTGCGAGGGTGGCGACGAGCTGCGCGGCCCGGCCCGGAGTCACAGGTCCGTGCTGGAGGATCTGGGCCAGCGTCTCTCCCGCCACGTATTCCATGCTGAAAAAATGCCGACCCTCGTGTTCACCTATATCAAAGATTCCCACAATGTTCCTGTGCCTCAGGGCGGCCGCAGCTGTGGCTTCCTGTTTGAAGCGTTCCACTTCACTCCCGCCGGCGAATAATCCCTCACGCAGCACTTTCACAGCGACTACCCGGTTGAGCGAGATTTGCCGCCCCCGGTACACGATGCCCATGCCGCCACGGGCGATTTCCGCCTCAAGGAGATAGTCGCCAAAATACCGAATGTTGCTGCCCGTCAGCCCCGTTTCGTCTACGGCAGCATTGGGGACCGTCTCGAGCGCGCTGGCGAGGGCGGAGAAATCGAATGCGTCAGGCATAGTGGCGGTGTTAATGATGGGATGCTGCTGGTAACGGCAGACGCCGCACGGTCTGGACACGGGCGGTCGCAAGCTCTTCCATCTGCCATTGAATTTCTTCTCCCGCTACAGTTTTCACACCTGCTTCCTCTCCACCGCTAGGGTATTGTTTCACAGAAACTTTGAACTTCGAACTTCGATAACCGACCTAGGCGGGAGACTACACGATTTCGCCGGTGTATGGATCGTGCTTCATGCTTTTTCAGAGTATATGATTGTCAAGTGATGCTAATTAATTACGCTCAAAAAAAGATGGACAGTTGATTGGGTCATGGCATACGAATGGATCGTTCCCTCATGAAAATGCCTCCTCAGCCGCTTACTTTCGCTTTTTCTTTTTTTTCTTTTTGTTGCTCAGCGGCTGGTTAGTCCAGAGCGGGCTTTGTGCCACTCCTGCGGTGGACCCGGGGGCGACTCATGTGGTAGCTCTCCGCGCTGATGGCACGGTTTGGTGTTGGGGCAGCAATGCGAC
>JAYVJI010000732.1:0-3302 GCA_043769435.1 Verrucomicrobiota bacterium | reverse complement strand
CAGACATTCTGAATGGCAGCAGCCTCAACAATGTCGCAGAGGACTTCATTTTCGCCGCCACCAGCAACTACACTGCTGGCGTGCCCCGCGGAATGGATGTGACCATCGGCGGTCTCACACCCGGTGCTTTTTATCCTGTCACGCTGTGGTCGTATGATCGCGCCAGTGTGGGCGTCCGCTCTGCAGTATGGACCAATCCCACCAGCGGGGCCGCTGCCACCATGACCTTCAACGGCTCTGATGCCCAGCTCGCGGACGATGCTGCATTCAACCTGCGCACCATCATTATCAATGCGCAGGCCAACATCAGCGGGCAGATCATCCTCCAGGGTCGCGCCGCAGCCACCGGGAGCACCACCAGCCATAACACCTTTATCAATGCCATCCGCATCGGCGCGCCCAGCTACTCCGGCTTCATCGCTACGAATGTCAGCCTCTCTTTTGGCGGGACCGCATCGAGTCTCTACACCCGGACGGCCTTTAGCCTGCCCGGTACTGCGGCCTACAGCCAGGCCCGCCTGCGTGTGCGCTACGATGACGCGTTCGCTGCTTACTTGAATGGCACACTCATCGCTTCCCGCAATGCGCCAGGCCCACCGCTGCTCTGGAACCACGCCGCCATGACGGACCGCGCCAAGGAGGATGGCCTCACGCAGGAGGAAATCGTGGTGAACCTTCCACCCGGTCTTGTTGTGACAGGGGGCAATGTCATCGCTTTTCATGGGCTCACCCAAGGCTCGGGTGACCCGGATTTTCTCCTAGCCCCCACAGTGGAACTGCTGGGAACGCTGCCCCCGGGCGCAGCCTACTACGCTACACCCACACCTGGTGCCGTGAATGCGACGGCCTACCAGGGCCTAGTGCGGGATACTTCCTTTACCGTGGACCGGCAGTATTTCAATTCCAGCGTGACCACTGCCATCGGCTGCCCCACGCCCGGTGCCCAGATACGCTATACCCTGAATGGTGCCGCGCCCACAGCCAGCACTGGCAGCGTGTATAGCGGACCGCTCACCTTCACCGCCACCAGCATCCTCCGCGCTGCGGCGTTCTTCCCGGGATGGATTCCGAGCAATGCGGACACGCATTCCTATTTAAACATGGCCACGATTTCTGCGCAGCCAGCCAATCCCGCAGGCTGGCCCGCCAACTGGGGCACGAATGCGCAAGTCGATACCAACGACGGCGCGGGCACCGGCATCATCCCCGGCAACTACGCCATGGACCAAAGCGTGATCACCACCACCACGCCCGGCTACTCCATCGAAGATGCGCTCATGGCCGTGCCCACGCTTTCCCTCGTCATGCCGCCCGCCGATTTCCTCGGCCCCAATGGCATCTACCAAAACCCCACCACCCGCGGCGCAGCATGGGAACGCGATGCCTCGATCGAACTCATCGATCCCACCGGTGCCGAACGCGGATTCGGCGAAGGCGTGCGCGTGGAAATACACGGCAACAGCAGCCGCACCCCCTACCGGATGCAAAAGCACTCGCTCCGCCTCACATGGAAAGGTGGGAACGGTTCGGCGGCCTCGAAGCTCAACTACCGCTTCTTCCCCGGCTCCCGCCAAAGCGAGCACAACAAGCTCCTCCTCCGCGCCACCTTCACCGATGGCTGGGGGCTCGTGAGTTGGAATAGCAACCGCTACCGCCCTGACGATAGCACCATGACGCGCGACGTCTGGGTGCGGCGTTCGTGGGCGGACATGGGTTATCTTTCTAGCAAAACTCGCTACGTTCACCTCGTCATCAATGGCCTCTATTGGGGCGTCTACGATGCCTGTGAGGTTCTCGCCGAAGACTTCGTCGCGGAAAATCTCGGTGGGCTTTCCTCCGACTACTATGTGTGGGATCTCGGCACCGACTGGACCGACATTTCCGTCGGCGTTACCGATCCGTTTGAGACCATGTTCAATTCGGGGACAAGCCTCGCCGCCGCCACGCTCGCACCGGACATCGAGACCCACTACCAAGCCATTCTCCAACACCTCGATCCGATCAATTTCGCCGACTACTACCTCCTCCACCAATACGCCGAGGCAGAAGATTGGCCGCACCATAATGGCAATGCCTATCAAAATCGCCTCGTCGCCGGATCAAAAATCAAGTGGCTCCCATGGGACCAAGAAATCGCCCTCCAGCAGACCGGCTCTAGCAATGGTCACAACATCGACCGCATCTCTCCCGGTGCCGCAAATACGACGACCGCGCGCTCGCCCGGCGTCCTCTGGCAAGCCCTGCGCAAAGTCCCCGCATGGCGACTCCTCGTGGCCGACCGCGCTAACTTTCTCTTTCATCACAACGGCCCGCTCTCCTGCCCGCGCAATCAAGCCCGCTGGACAGCCATCGCCGGCGAACTCGACAAACCCATCGTCGCCGAAAGCGCGCGCTGGGGCGACACTGCGACGGAAACTCCCTACGGCGGCGACGACCTCGTCGCCATCGGCGGCGGCACGCCTGCGGAATTGCTCGCGCGCAAACGCAGCCGCGCCGGCGTCCCTTTGAAGAACCCTTACCTACGCAGTCCGGATTGGCTCAACGCCATCAACTACACGACCAACACATGGATCCCCGACCTTCATAATCGCGCGCAGAGCTTCGCCATCATCTCTCGTCTCGCCGCGCAAAATCCAACCTTCTGGCCCGCCGTGGAACCACCCACTTACGCCCAACACGGCGGCAACGTCGCCCGCGGTTACGACCTCGCCATGACCACGCCCACCGCCAGCGCCTCTATTTATTATACCATAAACGGCAGCGATCCGCGCACCGGCACGCTCTACACCGGCCCGGTCGATCTCGCCGCCACCGCAGTCGTAAAATCGCGCGCCGTCACCGGTGTCGTCGGCAGCGGCACCGAAGTCTGGAGTGCGCTCACCGAGGCCCAATTCATCGTCGGCAGCGCTGCCGCCAGCAACAACCTCGCCATCACCGAGTTACACTACAATCCCCCAGGAACAGGCACCGGGGAATTTCTCGAACTCATGAACATTTCCACCGGGCCTGTAGACCTCACGGGCGTCCGGTTCACAGCTGGCGTAGACTATGCCTTTCCATTCGGCACGCTTCTCTCGCCCGGCGCACGCATTGTCCTCGCTGCGGATCCCGTCGGCTTTGCCAGCATTTACCCCGGCGTCACTCTCCACGGGACCTATGCCGGCAAGCTCGATAACAGCGGCGAACTGATCGCCCTGACAGATTCCTCCGGAGCAGACATCCGGCGTTTCACCTATAATGACAAGCTCCCGTGGCCCACCGCCCCAGATGGCGGCGGACGCAGCCTGAGCCTTATCGCCCCG
>JAYVJI010000731.1:0-1505 GCA_043769435.1 Verrucomicrobiota bacterium | reverse complement strand
GTTCATAAAGGGGGGAGGAGATTTCTCCGTCTACCATTTCCGGTATCCTGCCGGTGGAATTTACTTTGTAATATCCCGCAGCCTGCGCTGTGAATCGATACCACAGCTCCACCGTACCGCCCCCGCCTGCATTTCCCGGGAGGGGCGTGCCCAGCCACTCATCCCTAAACTGAAATGGCACTGTGGCGGGTAGCAAGGTTGGGCTCTTTTCGCTGGCATTATCCGGCAACGTGGCGGGTGCCTGCCACAGTCTCAGCGTCAGCTCACCGTAGTTAGACGTATCTCCCCGGGAGGTTACTGCAATATCAAACACCTCCCCTTCCCCGCCCTCGAAGTAACCATTCCGGTTGTTGATGCCTGTCTTATCCCATTCCCCGGCGGCTGCCGGCCCCTGCGGAGTGGTGCGCCGGCGAGCAATAAAAACCCCGCTGTAGATCCCCTCAGTACGAACGCCATACCAAGCGGAGGTAGGGCACTTCCATTCCCACCAAAGCACCGGCCCGACCTCCCCCCTCGTAAAATAACCGTTCGCAGTCAAGCTCATCATGGAGTTAACGAGATTCAATTCCCGGCTGACGGGTGCCATAGTCGTCGTCTCCACCGTCAGCGGCAGTTTACCGATAAGCACGCCGCGTGTCGCCAGGGTCTGGTTGACAGGTGGCCCCGGAGAAGGCGCGATAGTTAGTTTTCCAGCAGCTTTTATTTTCCCGTCCTCTGGAAAACGCGACCTCGCGACGCTCACTTCTATTTGATACTTGTTCCCCTGTTATGCCTGAAACGTCACCGTATTTCCCGTCCCATAGCTGTTACGGTTGCCATTCGCCACATACACCAGCTTTTCGAGAGACGATCCCTCGGACACCCGGGTCTCCATCGGCAAACCCTCAGTGCTATCCACGGCTTTTACGGTGAACCAGCCATCCTCCGGTGACTGCCACTCCCACCATTGGGAGCCAGTCACTTCTGAAGCCGGCGACCAGTCAGCGCGGTGCATCGGGTCCAGGTTCTCATACGTTAGGCCGGCGCTCCGGTCTATGATGGCCTCAACCTCCTCCGCAGAAGGCAAGGCAGTACGCTGATGGAAATCATCCCCTCCAAGTGCACGCCCCGCAGCAACCAGCAAACCAATCACTCCCGCCGCACACCTCGCCATCAGGCCTAGATAGCTACTGGAAGCGGCACAGACAAAACCCGCTGAGGTTGACGCTGAGGTGAAGCAAACCAACATTTTCCCGCCACTCTTCAAAAAGAGCGAATCCTTCCTGCGCACTGCGGTATCATTCAATTCCATGATGAAGCTTCTCCTTCATGGTAGCAACCTTTTCGCACCAGGCAAATCATTTAAGATAAATTATTCGGCCTTGGTTCTTGGATCTTGGTTTTTCATTAAAAACAACAAAATTTGTGGGTGTGACCGCGCCGTGATGTAGCGGAACACGGCCATCTTGGCTGTGGCGGCTCGCGGTCGTCTCGACCGCGATGAGCAGCGGTCAAGATGACCGCTG
>JAYVJI010000730.1:0-3240 GCA_043769435.1 Verrucomicrobiota bacterium | reverse complement strand
GCCGTGCGCAGCAGCGCCTCCCATGGATCGCCGTAGTTGTCCTCGTCGTGGGAGGTGGTGTTCAGCAGGATCATGGCCTGCCCGTAGTTGCTGCGCCGCTGATCATAGATGTTTCTCAGGTTGCTGGTCATGTTACCGCTGCCCGCGTTCAGTCCTTTGAGCGCGAAAAGGATGTTCTCATTCAGCGCATCAAAGTTCCGGCTGCTGCGGGCGGTGACCGGGCCTCCGTCGAGGCTCTCTGCCATGAAGACGAATGCCCACTTTCTGGTGCGGGTGATGTTGATGATGTATTCCCACGCCTGAGGAGGTATGCCCTGAGCGAAGTCCGCGCGCAGCCCATCAATGCCCTTCCATGCCAGATCTGCGGGCGTCGTGCCTGCGGTGCAGCCTGTCTGATCCAACCAGTGCAAACAGTAGTCCGCAAAGTAGCGCCACACATTCCGGGTGACGGCGTCAAAGTGCCCGTTGCCGTCGCCGCTGCTGCCTTCTGCTCCCGTGCTGGTGTCGAACCAATCACCTTCATTGAGCCTCGCGTCATTGTCCGCAGGATTTGTCAGGACCAGCGATGCATAGCGGCCGAAGTAAATATCAGAGGTGTCCAGAAACTTTGAGAAGTCTCCCCGGTCCGGTGCTGCGGCGATGTTTCCGGAGTTGAAGGCCCTCATGCCGTAGTTGCCGGTTCGACTGAACACTTTGGCCTCCCGGTTCCGGATTTGGTCAGATGGAAGAGCCCCACTGGAAAAGTATGCCACTCCTCTGGCTCCCAGTTCGCAGTCCCATGAAGTATGGTTGAACGGCGCATCCAGCATGATGTTCACTGACGCAGCGGAACCGCCGCTGTCCGCAGCGCTGACGAAGTCTCTGAATTCCTGCAGGGCGCCAGCCCGGGTATTGGCCTTGCTCATGCGCGGCTCGATCTCAAAAAAATTCCTCACCGCATAAGGGCTGCCGAGAGCGTAGGGATAGCTGGCGTCATCATATGGAGCCCCGCTGTTCCACACCTTTGTCATGGCACCGGCTCCAGGCTGGCGGGTGTTGATGTCCGCCGCGCTCAGGTGCCTGCCGTCGATCCCTATAGGATGCACCGGCTGGAACCATAGCCAGTTCACGCCCAGACCCCGGGCATACTCCAGATTCCACCGTGGCGTGCGGGTGGCCCCAGGCGCGTCCCCCAGATCCGCAAAGGTGCTGCGCTGCGCCGCAGTCGTTCCCTCTGCCTCCACATTCAGCACATTGAGTTCATACATCATCATGTTCCTCGCCGTCGCTGGACTCACCACGATCGCGTGATCCCGCTTCTGATATCCGCCGGCATTCTCATCACTGTACCAGCGCCATGTCCCTGGCGCATCCGCCGTCAGCCGCCAGCGCACCGTGAGCCGATAGGCTCCCGTCCTGGCCGCCTGCAGTGTGAGCTGATAGCCGCCGGTGACCGGCGCCATCGTCCATGGCCTAAAGTAATGGCTGTCGCTGCCGCTGGTTATACTGTTTCCGTTAGGGTATTTGATCCCGTCCTCGATGCCATCGCCATCGGCATCGCCGGTAACGCGGTCTCTGCGGTTGAGGTTGGTGAAGACTTCGCATGTCTGCACCCCTGTCATCTGGGGGTCAAAGAAAACCGTTAGGGCGGCCTGGGTGCCGGCGGACTCATCCACATATAAATGGGAAGTGGTATAGTTTCCGTCCACTTCCGAGGTAACTTGCCGCGTGGACGAGTCTGCAGTGATCCTCATTACAGAGGCTCCGGTCTGGCCGCAAAGGAGTAGGGAAATCACGAACAGGCAGCGCATGGATAGTCGTTGGTAAAGCTTGATTTTACCCTGTTTGGCCATCGGCTGCAAGCTTTCGCTGCAGGAAATAAACACGAACCCAGCTAACGCCGGCGAAAGACGGCCACGTGCCGGTCACTGGATTTTCCCGGAGTATCGAGGAGCACAGTGGCGGCATTTTCTTCACTTGAAAGCATCTCCGCCCCGGTTTCCTCTAGGGCCTTGATCGCCAGCTGGTGTTCGCGGTCAAAATAGCTCGTGATGATCAGGAGCCCGTCATCCTTGAGCTTGGCTAGGCCTTCCGCAAAGATGCGCCGCCAAATAGCGGGATCATTCCAGAAGTTTTGATGCCGCAGAAAAGTCACGTCGAAGTCCGCTCCCAGCGCGCTGTGCCGGCTGAGGCGCGAGCAGTCATCGACCAGAAACTCACACTCCGCGCCGGCTATGTCAGCAGCCCTGGCCCGGTCCGCCGCCTCGTCGATCACATGCGCCCGGATATCAGCACCTACAAAGCGGACAAAAGGTAATTCCGGAGAGGGCGGCTGGCCATGACCCCGGGGCAGATCCCGCAGGACTTTAATGAGCGTCTCTGCTTCCCGGCAGGGCCCGCAGGCAAGGTCCAGTAACTGAAGTGGATCGTGACTCCTTACGCCGGGCAACACCGCGCCCGCCTTCCCAAGGGCACGGCGGAGCGTTAGGGCCAGGCCCTCGTTTTCAATTCGGTAAAAAGCTTCGAGATCAGTTATCACAGCACGTTGGAAAAAACAGACTCCAGCCCAAGCAGCATTTCTAGCGGGTTCAACGCAGTATCTTCAGGGGGTTTCATCCTCATCCTGTATCTCGATAAACCGGTGGCCAGCATCTAGAAATGCCCATAGGAGTGAACCATGTCTGCCATGACCAGTCTCCGATTTCTGCTATTCCCCTTTTTGCTTATGTCCGCTCCCGTGCAGGCGGCCAAAGAGCAGGTGACGTTTTATGCGACTTACGGCTATCGGGAAATAAATGGCAGTGCCGCCGGGGATGAATGGATCATTCCGCTTCAGCTCAGGGTTTGGGAACTCGGTTGGAAGGAGTTGCAACTCCGGAGCGGACTGACGGCGCTGGCCTTGAAGACAGCGGAGGAGCTAGGCATAACAGCTGATAAGGAAATGAAGGAGCGCCTTGAGGAAAGGCTCGCGGCCTTAGTATCAGATAAGGAAAGCCGTGAAACAGTGAGGATAAAATTCGCCGCCATTCCTGACAAGATCTACAACGTGCTCAGTGAGGGAAGTCCCGCCCGCACAAATCACAATGGCTGGCTGGGCGGGGAGGTCCGCATCAAAGTCACGGACCTTCCCCGCAGTCCGGACGGCGGCTGGCTCAGCTTTGATGCTGTGGACGCACATGCCGGTAACGGGCGCGTGCAGTTGCTGCAAGACTCAGGCAGCTCGGTCATCTCGGACATTGATGACACCATCAAGATAACCCA
>JAYVJI010000729.1:0-2739 GCA_043769435.1 Verrucomicrobiota bacterium | reverse complement strand
GACGAAACCAAGTATTTCTTCACTCCCAACCCTGATGTCCTGCGCCTAGCCAGATGCAGAAATGGTGCCTACGACCGGTTCAAAAAAATGGTCATCGACAGCACCTCAAAAGGCATGCCCATGCTGTGGGCATTGCGCCTCGGTGAATACCCTGAGAACGGAGAACCAGCGCGCCAGTCCGGTGGGGGGCACATGCGCCTTATTCTGGGATACAACGCCAAGACGGACAACATTCTGTTTTCTGATTCATGGGGAGCCGGCCATGAACTAAAGCGCATGAAAGGAGAGGACGCCTATGCTGCCACTCTCGGGCTTTACGTTATAGAGCCAAGTTCCAAATAGAAAAAACAGTAAGCGCCATGAAAAATTCAAGACCCTCGCGGCTCCTGTTGTCCATCCTCGTCGCCACAGGCTTGGCTTTGCCGTCAGCTTCCCATGCGGATGTCCGAAAGTGGACTGATACCAAAGGCGTTAGTGTGGAGGCAGACTTCGTAAAGCAGGATGACTCCACCGTTACAGTCAAACTGAAGAACGGCAAAGAAGTCCCCATCCCCAAAGCCAGGCTCAGCGCCGCAGATCTCGAGTTCCTCAAGACTCAGTCAGGTGGAGGCACTACCCCTGGCAGCGGCAGTGCCACTCCGCCCGCCAAAGATGTTTCCTTTGACAAGGTAAAAATCGACAAGCGCGGCTGGACACGAAAAGTGGAAAAACTGGACATAAGTTCCGTGGATCTAGCAGTGCAATTACAGACTGAGCACTTTCACATAGCCGGGACTACCAAAGTAAAGCCCGATTTAGTGGATGCCTATGGTGAGTCCCTTGAGCGGCTCTATGTTCACCTCACGCGTGCCATGCCCGGCATGGCAGCCGTGTTCAAGGACCGCCGCATGCTCATCCTCATTACAGAGGACACGAAAACTCACGAAGCCCTGATGAAGAACCTAGATAGCAAAGGATTCAACCAAGGGGGACCAGGTGCTATCTGTTACATGAACACAGATGACGCCTTTCAGGAGGCGCACAAAGTGTTGCAGCGCGGGCGGGTCTTTTTTGCAGGCGATAACGTTGGAAAGCAGAAAAATATGAAATGGCAGCAGCGCATTCATTTCGTCGTCAGCGACCTCTGGGATGAATACCTCGGTGACCTTAAACAAGAAAACGACTATTCATTCAGCTTGATTGATCTCTCCGTCTCCTACTACTTCGAATACGACATTTCCGGGGACATCGAGACCAAGGTTTCCTTTGGAATGTTCGGGGGAAATGTAGAAGGCTTCAAGAATGGACGGGCATGGGGCGCTACCGTCAAGAATCTGCTGAAAAGCCCCGCCAACCGGCCAGGCATCGAAAAA
This sequence comes from Verrucomicrobiota bacterium, assembly GCA_043769435.1. Taxonomy (GTDB): domain Bacteria; phylum Verrucomicrobiota; class Verrucomicrobiia; order Verrucomicrobiales; family V1-33; genus JAYVJI01. The sequence goes on along the minus strand of JAYVJI010000729.1, from coordinate 1,387 downwards.
CTGTTAAAAACCCCAGCGCAGAAATCAGAGCCCATCGACATCGGCAGCGGCTTTGGGATGGTCCAGTGGATTTTCCGGAACCCCGCGAGGCTGGCTAAGTTCAATGAGCTGCTGGAGTTCGCAAAAAAAGAGGGCAAGGTCATTCCTCCTCTGGAATTTGTTAAAACCATGGGGTTTGAATCCACCGAATCCTTCGACAAGGAGTGGACCACCTTCATGAACAGCCCGGAATTCAAGTAACTCCTTAAACCGATCCCACGCCCACGGACGACGTTTCACGATCGCTTTGGACTGGCCGTCGATGCCCGCAGCCCGGCTTCCTGCCAGCTCGGTGTGAGCCTCCGCTAACAAGTATCGGTCGAGTTTATGGTTGATGCCGCCTTGCTTTGAGGGCTTGGCAGCGTGATAGAGGCCGCGCCTTGACAGTAGAGCGTGGCCAGGCAGATTGCAGCCATGCTCAACCGCTCCATGTCCTGTCTGCTAACGTTGGTTTTCCTCGTCCCGGCCTGCCGTTCCTCAAAATCAAGGAACCACGAACGTCCCGCCTCCATCAACGTCCTAGCCGATGAAAGCCCGCTGGCTGAACCTTTCGGCTATTACAAAATGCGGCGCACCATGAATGGCTTTTTCAATGATGTCCCCACTTTTGTAGATATTTTGCCGGATGAATATCTCAGCCGGGGCCACGTCGTGCAACTGCTCTCAGCCAACTTCATGGACGGCTGGGCTAGGGTGCGGACGGAAGAGGGAAAAACAGGCTACGTGAAATACGATAATATCCGCATAGTTCCGGTGGAGGACCAGCCCAAACCCAAACGGCGCGACTCCGAAGCGGAGCTGGACAAGCTTCTCCAGCAGAAGCGTTGATCCCGGCTGGCAGCAGGCCACTTCCGGCCACTACTTTCCAGTGCTTTTCTCCGCAGGTTTTTCAGGAACTTCTGCCCGGCTTGCTCGCCATTTCGCGAGTTGCTCCGCACTGTCTGTCGGGATGGTGCCGGCAGTGAAGGCGGCTACCGTTTTACCATCCATCACCAGCTCCGTATAAACACCGGCGGGCGAGCCTTCTGCAAAGCTCTTTATCGAACTCAATCCACTCCGCGTCACGCTCTCCGTTTGAGGAACAAAAATCTTCGCGCTGGGGACGGTGGCGGTTTTTCCAGGGGCGAGGGAGGCCACATCCGTGCTGCTGCCAGCACTGGCCACGGGAGCCCCGGCCGGAGCGAATATGATGCTCTCCATTTTGAGCCCAGTGAGCGGCGCGACACCGGTGTTCTTCAAGGAAAGTTGATAGGAACAATCGTTTCCTTTTTGATCGCCACCGGGCCCTCCCTTTTCCACCCGGGTGATGGATCGCTTCATAGCCGTTTGAAAACTGGCTTTCAGCGGC